>CAZDFI010000032.1:0-26561 GCA_964504725.1 uncultured Enterobacteriaceae bacterium | reverse complement strand
ATGAATTGGTCAGCTTCCAGATTAGAGAGGCATTTGGCCTGGGAACTCATTAAAGAAGTTAAAGAGTGCAGCCCTATTTTAATACACCTATATACAATAAATGATCAGCCTCTTATTTCCCTTGTTTATTATGCTTAGGCTGGCTACGGGAGATGATCCGGCTCTCAGTTTTACGGGCTTCTGCAATACTATTCATTTGCTGAATTTGGACTTTTGCCCCTGGTACAGAATCTTTTGAACCGGGAAGATGTTCAGCAATCCGTTCCTGGACTCGGCCACGTTTTGCGATTCCAGTGTAATTATTTTTACCACCTTCAGTCTGAATCTTGTAGACGACAGGTTTGTCATCCGGTAAGTTACTGATGCCACTTTTATTAAATTTTGTCGTTTTGGTGCTCATAATATAACCCCTTGATAAATAAGGATTAAAATATTTGACATCATAGTTGCTGATGTCTATAGTTTACAAATAATAGCATATATTAATATTTTGTAAACTGGAGAAAATCTTATGATAGGGAATCGAATCAAGCAGGCACGTAAAGCATCGGGTTTGTCTATGCGCGCATTAGCCGAAAAAGCCAATATCAGCGCAATGGCTATATCCAAATATGAAAACGACCAGTCAATACCTTCGTCCAGTGTATTGATTGAATTATCAAAAGCACTTGGTGTACGTGGTGAGTATTTCTATCGTTCAGAGGAAATTGAGCTAAAGAATGTTGAGTATAGAAAACACAGCGCTTTACCTAAGAAGATTCAAAATCAAATTGAAGGTAATGTCATAGAACAATTAGAGCGTTACTTTGAGCTTGAGCATTTTTTACCATCAAGACCCATTCAAGAATTTAAAATTCCAAATTCTATTCCTAAAAACGTTAAGAGTTATTCAGATATTGAAAGTGTTGCTATCAAACTAAGAGAAGCTTGGGGGTTAGGGGTAAATCCCATTGCTGAATTAACGGATATGCTTGAAGAAAGAGGGATACAGGTATTCCAATCTGATGTTTTGGATGATGAAAAATTCGACGGCTTGGCAGTCATGGTAGATAGTGTCCCAGTGATTGTTGTTGGAAAAGGAAAAGGATGGAAAGGCGATCGACAGCGATTTACGTTGGCACATGAACTAGGCCATTTTATTTTAGAAGGTCGTATTGATAAGAATAAACTTGATATTGAAAAAGCGGCTAATCGATTTGCGGGTGCTTTTATGGTTCCTGAGTCAGAGGCAAAAAAAGAACTGGGTGAAAAACGATCATGTTTTGAACCAAAAGAGTTGTATGTCCTAAAACATGCTTATGGATTTAGTATGGCCGGTTGGTTACATCGAGCCCATGAATTGGAAATCATTTCTGATCAAAATTATAAAAGAATGAATATCTTCTTCCGTAAGCAGGGCTGGCATAAGAATGAGCCGGGTGAGCAACTACCTCCCGAAAAACCTCAGTTATTTGAACAATTAGTTTTCAGGGCATTAGCAGAGGATTTGATCGGTGAATCCAAAGCGGCGGAATTGATGGGTATTTCAGTTAGAGACTTTAGAGATATTAGAAGGAACATGGAAAGTGCCGAAAAGATTAATCATCAATGATGCAAATGTTTTAATTGATATTGAGAATGCAGGCTTAACCGCGTTAGTTTTTGAATTGGAATATCGTTTTGCTGTATCAGATATTTTATATCAGGAAGAAATAGAGCCGTATACTTCGGAATTTAAGGAAACGGCATTAGAAGCAATATCGTTTGATGAGGAGACAAATAGTTTATTATTGGAAAAGATCGCGTTTTATAAAGAAACAGCATTATCTCGTAACGATATATCTGCAATGGTTTTAGCGATAAAAAGTGAATGTATATTGTTAACAGGTGAAAAGTTATTACGAGATACAGCAGAGAATGAAGGGGTAGAAGTGCATGGTATCTTATGGCTTATGGAAGAATTATTTAATAATGAATTGATAGACGTAGATGCAGTTGAAAATGCGTATGAACTAATGGAATTTAGTGGTAGCCGGTTACCTTGGGATGAAGTTGAAAAACAATTAAAAAGGTTTAGGAAAACATAAGTAGATGGCTGCAAAAAATAAGACTAAAAAGAAAGTAACAAAATCTGATGTCAATGTGACAGCAGACGATACAAAACTGACGCTTACGTCCATGAATGTTGTCGATGAGCGTTTGGAACAATTAAAAATGTTGTTCCCGGAAGTCTTTGCCGAAGATCAAATCGATTTTGGTAAGTTAAAAGCAGCGTTAGGGGTACAAAGACGAACAATTGTCAAAACAAGTATTTTTGTTTCTTCTAATCCAAGTCCCGCCAATGCCAGGTATTCGCTTGATGATCTAATAAAATATTACAATGAATTGGTCAGCTTCCAGATTAGAGAGGCATTTGGCCTGGGAACTCATTAAAGTAATAGAAAAGCAAATAATAAGGGATCTGCCCCATTTAACATACCAGCTATTAGTAATTTGCGCGGCTCAGTGGGGCTTACTGATGTTGCTAAGACAATATGGGAAGGACATAATAGCAAGCCAGAAAGATCCGGCAATCTCTTTTATACATGGCAATACGATATGCGATGGGTAGCCAACAGATTGCGAAGAAAAGGTGTCATGCGTTCTTCAGAGAGCTCATTGTTTGGCATTTGGATGCTTGAATAGTTTACTTAGGGAAAATATATGGACGACTGCTTATATTCAACTGTAGAGAATGAAATTGATATAGATATAGATTCAATTACCCCATGTAAGTCAGCGTTTGGTTATTATGGTGCCAAGCAAAGAATATCATCTTCGATTATAAATTTATTCCCGCCCCATAATGCTTGGGTCGAAGTATTTTGTGGCTCTTCTGCCATTACATTAGCAAAAAAAGCAGCTCCTATTGAAGTCATTAACGATTTAGATGGGGTTATAGTTAATGTCTTCAAACAATTACGAGAAAACAATGAGGAATTAATAAAGTTAATTGAACTAACTCCTTATGCTCGAGAAGAATTTGAGAAGGCGAAATTAATTCACAAAGGCGATTCAGATTTAGAACGAGCAAGGAAATTCTTAATTGTCAGTATGATGACAGTGAATGCAACTGTTGGGGACTCTAAATGTGGTTTTTCTGTTTCATCGTCATATTCACGAAATGGTAAAGAGGCAAGGGTTAATCGATGGAATAATCTGTCTGGAAGGATTACGAATGTTGTTGAAAGAATTAGGAATGTACGAGTAGAAAATAAAGATGCACGCGAAATTGTTAAAATGTTTTCGGATAGACCGGCAACATTGATGTACCTAGACCCACCTTATTATATGGATCGATCACTTGGCTATGCGATCGATGCTAAGGAAAAAGAATTCCATGAGGAGTTAATAGAGCTTTGTTGTAAATCTAAGGCCATGATAATAATTAGTCATTATGAAAATTATCTTTACAGAAAGTTATTAAATGACTCAACAGGGTGGAAAAGCAAAACAATTAAAACCCATACTCGAAATACAAGTGGGAAAGTTTTAGTGAGAAATGAAATATTGTGGATGAATAAGCAATTTAATAAAGCAAAAGCAAATAACAGAGTTCCAATTAGACTAAGTAGAAAAGAAAAATTGAATAAAAAAGTTAATCCGCCAAGATAATTAAATTCGTCAGTAGTTAATTTATTATAAGGAGGTATAAATGTGACTTCGTCAATGCCTGTAAGTGAAACTAAACGTAAATTAATACGTGATATTATTGAAAGCCAAAACAAAGCTGTGGGTGGCGTAGAAAAAATTGATAAAAGACGATTAGTTATAGCAGGCAATGTCAAGTCATTACCTATTTATCAATTTGAATTAACTCAGATAAAATTTAATAAAGCAAATGGTAGAATTAAATCAGAAGTACTTGAAAAAGAATCCAGCTTAGGAAGAGAACTAGATGAAACTGAAGAAGATCAAAAAATCGTTAAAGATATTCTATTATCATTACGTAGAGAGGAAAATAATAAAACAAAAGTAGATTTAATAAAAAATGGACAAATGGAACCAGGAATAATTACATGTGATGGAATTGTAATAAATGGAAATAGAAGAAAGGCTATATTGGAAGAAATATTTTATGAGGAAGATGCATCAGAAAAATATAAATATTTTGATGCATTAGTATTACCATCAAGTATTAAAAAATCTGAGTTATGGTTAATTGAAGCAGGTATTCAATTATCAGCCACACAGCAGCTTGATTATAGCCCAGTAAATCACCTACTAAAATTAAAAGAAGGACTTGATTCTGGCTTATCTAAATCTGAAATGGCCGCCCGCATATATGGTGTAAGTGAAGAGAAAATATTACAAGATATAGCAAGGTTAAAATTAATTGATGAATATTTAGATGTATTTATCAATAAGCCTGATAGATATTATTTAATTGATAATATAAATGAACATTTCATAAATTTGCAAACTATTTTAGATTGGGCAAATAATCCAAGAGGTAATATTAAATTTGATTGGTCTCCAGATAAAAGTGATATAAATGAGCTTAAATTAGTTTGTTTCTTCTACATAAGACAAAAGTTCCAGCATTTGCGTATTAGAAATATACGCATACAGTTTAGTAAAAAATCTGCCTGGCAGCAGATTAGAAAATCATTGGAGATATTCGATATAACGGAAGATACTGAGGAAGACCATTATGATGAAAAATTAGATGAACTAACCAGTGATCTGGATTTTGATGAGGAAGAAGATTCTGAATTTATAAAAGATATAATTGAAGCACAAGATAAAAGGCAAGAAGCAGAATGGAGAGGAAAACATGGAAAGAAACTTCATATGCATTTCGAGGATGCACAAGAACAAGTTGAAATAGATAAAGATAAAGGAAAGCCATTAGCATTAGCAAAACGCGCATTAAATAATATTAATGGAATTTCAATAGAAAGTAATAGATTAGCAGATGATGAGTTAGACGAGGTATTTTCTAAATTAATAAAATCTATCAATATTTTGCGAGATAAAGCAAGAAAAGTCAGAAGTAAAAAAGAACAGCCAACTAAAAGTATTACTAAAAAGAAAAGCAAGAAGAAAAGGAAAAGAGTGTAGTTTAAATTGATTACAATTAGTTTAAGGGAAACACACTTATATTTATCAGGTGGAAATACTACAGGTAGTACACTGCTTAATTCTCCCATTAATAGCATATTTATTCGTAGCACTCTTAGTGGATTTCAAGATACAGAATCGAAAAATTGGACTATCGAAAGCTCAGATATTAAAGAAACATTAACTTTAATTATTAATCATTTTGAAAAGTACAATATCAATTACAAATTAGATGAAAACAGTAAAAACCTAATAAAGGAAATAGAAGATTCTAGAAATGATTTCGAAATAATCAAAAAAAAAGGAAAGGAAGTAAAACTAAATTCTGTAGATGAAGAAATTGCTAATCTCAGAAAATTATTAAAAAATGAATTTAAAAGAGAATTAACTAACAAACAATTCCATTCATTATCTCATCTAATAGCTGTCAAGAATGGCGCAAATTTTTCTGTTCCTGGCAGTGGCAAAACATCTATAGTAATCGCGTATTTCCACATTCTGAGATTATCTCATATAGTAGAAAAACTACTAGTTATCGGTCCAGCAAGTTGCTTTGTCCCTTGGGAAAGTGAGTATAACGAATGTTTAGGTGTTTCTGATTGTTTTATAAGACTCGCTGGAGTAAGTAAAAGAGAAAGAAAAGAACTTTATTATGAAGTTGGTGATAAGTTACTCTTATTGACGACGTATCATAGTGCAGCAAATGATTTAATAGAAATAATAACTACACTGCGGCAATATAAATGCTTAGTCGTTTTAGATGAATCACACTATATAAAAAAGCCAGGCGGTGGGAAACTCGTTGATGCAGTACTTAAATTATCAAAATATGCAACGAGACGTATAGTATTAACAGGCACACCGATGCCAAATAACGTGTTAGATCTTTGGTCACAAATCACTTATCTTTGGCCTAGGCTACTACCTTTGGACAATGTGCAAAATTATGCAAGAGAACTCAAAAGTGGAAATAAAGATCAAAATATAAAATATGCTAAGGATAAAATAGATCCTTTATTTTTTAGAATTACAAAAAAGCAATTAGATTTACCTGATCCTGTCTATTTAACTGTCATATGTAAGTTAAGCCCAATACAAAAGCGAATATATGGTGGTATTGCAGAAAAATATTTATCTCATATACATGAGTCACCAAAAAATCGAGATGAATTGAGAGAATGGAGAAAAGCTCGATTTATAAGATTATTACAAGTCGCTGTTAATCCTTCATTATTAATAAAATCTTGTACAGAATTCACCTTAGATAAAATGGATTTATCCAATGTATCTATCAAAAAATTGATAGAACATTATTCGGAATATGAAAAGCCAGAAAAAATAATAAAATGTTGTGAAATAGCGAGAGATGTCGCAAAAGAACACGGGAAAATAATTATATGGTCATCATTTGTCCATAACCTTCATATGTTAGCAAATGAACTTAAAGATCTTAATCCTGTAGTCATCTACGGGGGCGTGCCATATAGCTCAACTGATGATGAGGATTTTAACAGAGAAAAATTAATAGAAAAATTTAGATTCGATAAGAAGTGTAAAGTATTTATAGCAAATCCCGCTGCATGTGCAGAGTCAATTTCTCTACATAAGGAATGCCATAATGCTATATATCTAGATCGATCATTTAATTGTGCTCATTACCTTCAATCGTTAGATCGTATTCATAGGCTCGGCCTGAAAAAAACTGATAAGACAAATTATTATTTACTATTGGCAGAAGGAACAATAGATGAATGCGTAAATGATCGACTTGACGAAAAAATAGACAATATGAATAGGGTATTAGAAGGAGATATGCCTGCTATATCTTCAGGATATTGGGAAGATGAAAGTTTTATAGAAAGTGAAAAAGATGATGATATTGTTACGCGGCATTTAAATAACGTGGTAAATAAAAATTGGCAGTAACTCCTATTGAAATTGCTAATCTGTGTGCTGTATTTGCTGAGCTTAATACGAAGTATATTCAACAATATGATCTAATTTATAAAATTAGGCAAAGTACGCCTATTCATTCTTCGTCTTCTGCAGATGAAATAATAGATGAATCAATAAATTGTAAAGTAATAAGTGTTGATAAAAATAGTGATAATTTAGTAGTAACTAAAATAGGACTAAGTATTGGTAAAAAACAATATTCAGTAAAAAATATAATTTCACCAGGTGCCTCAAAAGAAATACTGACAAATATATATCTTAACATAGATAATAAAAGTTCAAGCTGTGAAGAGATATTGCTGAAATTAACAGTCGATGATGATGCCGGAACGTTCGTGTATGAACGTCCAAAAGATGAATCTAAGCAACAGTTAGTATGGTTAAAGAATCTTACTAAAGTAGGACTAATTAAAAGCAGCGCTGATAAATTTTACGTGTGCAAAGAATATTTAGATTTAGTAAATATTCAGTTATCAAAGCTAAGAGAGGGTGACTATCAAGTATTCACCGTAGGCGGATCAGAAAATCAAGCAGTTGGCGATTTAGCTGAAGAATTGGCATTAGAGTATGAAAAACAAAGATTAATTAATTCTGGTTACCCAGAGCTTTTACATTTAATTGAACACACAAGTAAGATTGATCAAAGTGCAGGTTATGATATTAAATCTTGTTGCTGCTATCCAAAGAATCCGACAAAACTAGTACACATTGAGGTAAAAGGTACTAAATGTAATCGAGTACAATTCATCTGGTCTAGGAATGAGAGAAAAGTAGCTAAAGAGAAGAAACTATATTATTGGATATATTCATATAAAAACGTTGATCTTGAAAGATCGACGGCAGATGGACCATTCGTAATAAAAAATGCTAATAAAACAGTAAAGAATCCATCTTACAATCTTAATCCCATCGATATTCTAGTAACTAAAAATGCATAAATTATTTTGTGTAAGATAATTTAATGGTCGCGCATCGATTCGCCTTATAATAATACTGTAGCTTGAAATATAATTATGCGTAAGGAGTAATAAAATGGCTATTCCAGTAAGTGAATGGATACAGGAGAATTTCAAAGAATCTGCGAGAATTGAGCAAGACACGATTGATGTAGTTGCCGACTTTGCACTAATTTGGAATCTGTTTGAAGGAGTCGAGTGCTCTACCAGAGCTGGGATTCAGCAGTTTGAGCGGTTCGCAAATAGTGTGTCTGATCAGGTACCAGATGCTCTATTGAATGAATTATTAACGTTCTGGAAATATAAAAACAAGCAAGGGGAATGGATTTCTTTGAGCACATTAAAGAAATGAAAAGTGGTCAGGGTCAGGTCTTGAATTTTGAATTGATAGTCCAGTTTTGGCACCAACGTGACCGAGTTGGCCGGCCATGTGGCAGCAGAGACAGAGTGGCTATAGTCGAATTGGAAATATGAAGCCCTTCTCCATCCTTCACATATCGGATCTCCACCGTTCGCCGCACGACCCTATCTCGAATGATGAGCTTATTTCAGCCCTGGTAAGTGACAGAGACCGATATATTCATGAAGACCCGCCTATTGCGATCCCCGAAGCCATAGTCATTAGCGGCGATATCATTCAGGGTGTTTCATTGGGTACGGACGATTTTGCCGCCAAGATCGCCGAACAATACGCCGATGCTGAGGAATTCCTTGATGAACTTGTGCGCCGTTTTCTGGATGGCGACAGATCGCGGCTCGTTATGGTACCGGGTAATCATGATATTGACTGGAATACGGCGCGAAGCGCTTTTGAGCGTGTGCACGAGGAAGACATTCCACTCAATCTCGAAACCATCCTTTACTCCGAGAACTCCAACCTGCGTTGGGACTGGGAAACTAGAACCTTATATCGCATTGCCGACCCCGATCTCTATGAACGCCGCCTGGACTCGTACTGGCAATTCTTCGATAGATTCTACGCAGGCGTATCATGCTTTCTGAATGCACAAGCGCACACTGATGCCAGTCTCTTAAGCCTTTGTGACGACCGGATCGGCGTGGTCGCCTACAATTCTTGCCACGGCAACGACTGCTTTGCTTTTCATGGAATGATCCGAAGGGAAGTTGTTGCCCGTAGCCACCTTCAATTAAACGACTGCGGGAAAGTATTCGATCTACACATAGCAGTCTGGCATCACAGCATTGACGTGCCACCATATCGCACTGACTACATGGATGTTGATATTGTACGTGGCATGATCGGGCGTGGTTTTCGCCTTGGACTATACGGACATCAGCATAAGACACAGGTCGTTCCGCATCAGGTCTGGCTTCCCGACCGGGAGCGAATGGCAGTTATTAGTGCTGGCTCGCTCTGTGCCGGCGTAAACGATCTCCCGATCGGCATTCACCGCCAATACAACATTCTAGAAATTGCCAATGATTTCAGGAGTGTGCGTGTTCATGTCCGCGCAATGACCGTGACAAATCTGTTCTCCCGTGGGCAGTTGATGGATTTTGGCGGAGTGAGTTTTGCAGAACTGGATTGGGATCCACCGCGAAACGCGGTTGGTTCAGAACTCAACACACAGGCTCAGCGAACGCGCGCAACCATCGATGAAGCCGAAAAGGCAGCGAAGACAGGGAATCCGGCTCGTGCTGTGGAACTCTTGGGAATGCTCGAATTACGGCCTGAGAGCTATGAGCGACAGCTATTTCTTACGGCCGCAACAGACGTGGAGGATTGGTTAGCGATTGTTAAAGAGACAGACCCACCATTCACGATCGAAGAATTAATACAACGGTTTGAAGCTTACAATCGGCTGGGCGAGTCCGCCAATGCCATTAACGCTTTGGATCATTTCTCACGGCAGTTGCAGCTTCCTGAGCCGATAGAGGCGGAGCTTCGAGACCGGGTTAGCGCACAGGATATAATAAAAAAATGAGTGATACTTCAGAAAAAATTCCATTCGCGATCGAGATTAACCGCATGATTGAGGTGCTTGCGACTCAAATATACCCGACGTCGTTTGCCCTTCTGCGCGAGAATGTTCAGAACTCTTTTGACGCTATATTGCTACGCTGGCATTTGGGGCAGCAGTTCGACGCCAGGATCGACGTATCCATTGAACCAAACCGGGTTTGTGTTGCTGACAACGGTATCGGTATGTCGCGAGATGATCTACGCAACCATTTCTGGCGCGCCGGTTCCAGCAGCAAGAACACCGATGATGCGCGAGCGGCGGGCGTTGTAGGCACCTTTGGTATCGGCGCCATGGCCAATTTCGGTATCGCCGAAGATTTGCAGGTTGAAACGGAAAGCGCCCGCACAGGTGAGCGAACCGCGTGCGCGGCAACCAGATCAACACTTTCCGTGACGGAAAATTGCATCACCTTTGAACCACGCTCATCGACTGGAAATCCTGGGACAACGGTTACGGCTATTATGCAGCCCGATAAAGCCATCAACGTTGCCGACGCCGAGACTTATATTGGTCAGTTTGTTGCCTTCTTGCCGATAGATGTGCAAGTCAACGGGAAGAAACTCAGCGGGCAGCCAATTGAAGACTCAGTGCCACAATTGACAAAAACATGGTCAATAACTGAAGACAACGTCGATCTTGGTGATGGCTTAAAGGCTGACATCTATCTTTCCGGTGCGCTCAACGGTGAAGTGCGTATTGCCCTGTATAACATCGAATCTGGCTCCCAGAAACTAGAAGGTCGCATGGTCTTGCGCCAAGGTGTTGGGAGTCTACGGACGTTTCGCAGCGGCTTCGGCCTGGCAACAGCCAGCGTTACATCCTTTTACCAATTTGGTGGCATCGCGGACTTCCTATTCCTTCAGCCGACGGCTGGCCGAGAGGCCTTGACTACAGAGAGCATGCAACTCCTGCAGAAAATTGTAACGTTGGTTGATGAGTTCGTGTCGCTTCATCTAGCAAACCGTCCCGAGAGCAATGCTAATGCGCAATTTGTTGTATGGGTTGCCAAGAGACATCGATATGATCTGTGTTCCAATTTGCGTGTGCGCATCGAGCCCGGTGACTCCCTGCCACTTCATGAGGTTCGTGATCTCTCTCAACAGTCACCGGTCCTTGTTTATCCCGGTACCGATCCTAAGACCGTCGAACACGCATCTGAGGACAAGCCAATTGTTATGCTGTCGCGAGGCTCGCCACGCCGCGACTGCGAGATTAACTACTTGCGCAAACACTGTAAAATTGAAGAGCTTTCTGACGAACCCAAGGTACTGGCTTCGAAAGCAGGGGCTGATTCGACGGGAGCGGAAAAAGCACTTGCCTTCCGAATCGCATCAATCTTGTCGACAGATTATTTCCTTGAAGCACACATTATGTTCGGCACAATCTCGCACGGCCTTCCGATCCTAGTCACAAACCGCAACACACCTGTGGAAATATTTATCGATCCAACCGGAGCGACGGCCCAGATCGTTCTTGAACTCTATGCCACGGAGTTTCTCGCTTTCGGTCATATGGCGAAAGACTTTGTCCGCAACATGATCTTTCCTAGGGTCTCCGATCTCGTCCCGAGCTCAACACGCCAGGGCGCGGAAGCGTTTCTAAAATCCATTCATCGTTCACGTGAGATATTCGAGTATGAGACGGCCGACTTAGAGAGTTTATCCTCCCTCTGGGAAGACTACCTGAAAGGTAAATTAACTTTTCAACAGGCAACAGAACGTTCGAACAAAGTTGCCGTGCGGAGCCATCAGGTTCTAGACAGAGCCGCCGCTGGGGCCGTACGGGATGTGGTTCCTGATGTAATTGAAAACGAGACAGTGACAGAGCAACCTGAAGGAACACCGTATGACCCGTTGCCGCCGATCCAACGGCTTGATATGAGCACACCCAAGAAACTGCTGACCATCGGAGACGATGAGCCGTCACTTAAAGGTTACCGCTGTTTCTTAGCGATAACAAACCGCATAAAGGGGGAAAAAGGCGATTTCTTCCTACAGCCGCACCGCACATCCGTCGTCTGGGGAGGACAGAAGGTCCTTTTCATCTTTGAGCATCACTCTGCGGATTTCGGACTCTATTACGATCTACAAACACGAAATCTCATCAGCGACCAGCCAGGTGGTGGTTCATTCGAGACATGCACCATAGTCATGGAAAACCGTGTCTTCATTCCTATACCGCCGCCAATTCAGGCGAGCTTTCTGCCGAAGTATGATGAAAAAAAACGATTCGAAGTGCGATGCGATATCCTGTACATTGAGCACCGATCTGACCATGATGGAGATAACGGGCCTTGAGCTGAAACACGAAATCCTATTCTGTACAGTTATTGACAGTACGCCTAGAGACTCTTAATCCCAAGGTTATAAGTTCTATTCTTAGTCATCCGATCATAAAATCAATTAATTGATGGCTTAAGGAGATCAGACCCCATTTAACAAGTCATCTGATCAGATCTAAATTCTTCAATATCTTTGATTGAGCAGAACATATCTTCCTTTTCTAAAAAATCGATAATTTGGTCTAGCTTTTCGTCGACAGCTATCTGAATTGAGATTTTAAATGCACTACGGGCAGCATTGATCTGACCATGCAGTATCGCCATATAGATGGCATCGAATTTTTAATCCATTTCTGTTTCGTCCAAAATAAATGGGGTCAGACCACAGTTTTAAATTATGTGGGGTCAGATGAGCTTTAATGGATAACCATCTTTTTACCTATTTCGAACCCTTTTATTCAGTATTTGGTTGTTTTGTCGTCTTCATGAGTGCCTGTGTTACCATTTATTAACAATAAGAATGTGGTGACACAACATGCAACACTTCTATCGACGGATTTATGTTGATCCGGATTTTCATGCATTAGAACGAAAACGAAGTCGCTTTAGTTGGCTACTTGCCAGTATTGTCATGCTGACCTATTTTAGTTTTATTCTTGTCATAGCATTTGCCCCAGAACTCTTTGCGACACCTATTATTGAAGGAAAAATAATTACCTGGGGTATACCAGTAGGATTATTCGTTATTCTGCTTAGTTTTTTATTAACAGGTGTGTACGTCTATCGTGCCAATAAGGAGTTTGATCAAATAACAAAAGATATCGTTGACCGTGTTAGGAAGTTGGACGATGCCTAGTATTAAGACTCATTCATTATTATTTATTACTGTATTGTTTCTAAGTCCATCTTTGTTGTTTGCTGCTGATGCAATACAAGGTGAAGTGACAAGACAAGCTGTCAATGTCACTGCTATTGCAATGTTTTTGGCATTTGTGTCAGCAACACTAGGAATTACCTATTGGGCAGCGAAACGGACCAGGAGCACCAAGGACTTCTATGCGGCTGGCGGTTCAATTACCGGTTTACAAAATGGATTAGCCATCGCTGGCGACTATATGTCTGCAGCCTCTTTCCTGGGTATCTCCGGTTTGGTTTTTGCCAGTGGATTTGATGGATTGATCTATTCGATTGGCTTCCTGGTTGGTTGGCCGATTATCTTATTTTTATTGGCTGAGCGATTGCGAAATCTGGGAAAATATACTTTTGCAGATGCGGTCAGTTATCGTTTACGTCCAGTACCCATTCGAAGTCTCGCTGCTTGTGGGACCTTGACCGTCGTACTGCTTTACTTGATTGCGCAAATGGTGGGCGCAGGTAAATTAATACAGTTGTTATTTGGTCTTGAATATCATTTTGCCGTAGTGGCCGTCGGTGTCCTTATGATTTTATACGTTACCTTTGGTGGTATGTTAGCTACGACCTGGGTGCAGATTATAAAGGCAATTCTCTTACTCTTGGGTGCGACTTTTATAGCTCTTGCCGTTATGTACCAAATGGATTTTTCTTTTGAGACCTTGTTCGCTCGTGCTGTCGAAGCACATGCAAGTGGTGTTGATATTATGTCACCCGGTGGTTTGGTTTCTGATCCGATATCCGCTATTTCGCTTGGGCTTGCATTGATGTTTGGTACCGCCGGCTTGCCACATATTCTTATGCGATTCTTTACCGTTCCGGATGCACGTGAAGCACGTAAGTCTATTTTTTATGCCACTGGCTTTATTGGCTACTTTTATATCCTGACTTTTATTATTGGTTTTGGCGCTATTGTTCTATTGGTGAATAACCCGGAGTTTTTGGATAGTGGTACTGGCGGTATTCTGGGTGGAAACAATATGGCGGCGATACATCTTTCAAAAGCCGTTGGCGGTGAAGCCTTTTTGGGTTTTATTTCTGCGGTTGCTTTTGCCACTATACTGGCCGTTGTATCCGGTCTGACGCTGTCGGGTGCTGCGGCAATTTCTCATGATATCTATGCCAGTGTAATAAAAAAGGGTGATGTTTTAGAAGGTGATGAACTCCGTGTATCTCGCATTGCGACGATTGTGCTTGGGATTGCTGCCATTTTTCTGGGTATCGTTTTTGAACAGCAGAATGTGGCCTATATGGTGGGTCTGGCATTTGCGATTGCAGCGAGTGTCAACTTTCCTATTTTGTTTCTATCGATGTACTGGCAAAACCTCACGACTAGAGGTGCCTTTATAGGCGGCAGTATCGGATTAATCACGGCCGTATTGTGCATGATCTTTGGACCAACGATATGGGTGGATATACTGGGTAATGCTGAGCCAATATTTCCTTACAAACATCCGGCACTATTTTCCATGAGTGCCGCTTTTGTTTCGATATATTTGATATCTATATTTGATAAATCACAATCGGGACAAGAAGAGATTATTGCATTTCAATATCAATACGTACGCTCACAAACTGGACTTGGCGCGGAAGGGTATAAGGAGTCACTATTAACCAATAACTGATTTTTAAATTAGTTCATGAAGGATTGTCTATGAGTAATGAAATAGTCAAAGGAAGCTGTCTTTGTGGTGCGGTGAACTATCAAATTGAAGGGCCATTCAAGGTCTTTCAGTATTGTCATTGTTCTCGTTGTCGGAAGTTCACCGGCAGTGCCTATGCATCGAATTTGTTTGTTCCTCCTGAACGATTTAGATGGACCAGTGGGGAGGGGATGATCAGACGTTATGAACATCCAGATGCGAAGTATTTCGCGACGAACTTTTGCACGCAATGCGGCTCGTCATTACCCTGGGCTGTGAAAAGTGGTAAGAATATAATTGTGACTGCGGGTACTCTGGATGATGATCCCGGGATCAAACCGATGTGGAATTTATTCTGGAGATCTAAAGCAAGCTGGTATGAAGAAAGCAGTGATCTTCCCAGGCATGATGAATTTCCAAAGTAAAAGAAAGAAAAATGGGATAATTTTTATTGATGTAAATTCAGTCAGCTTAAACGGGATAATTTATAAATTATAACGATTTGATATTATACAAAAAGATCTAGCATTACTTTTTCGTAAATTGTCACACATGGTGTCTATGTGATAGGTGTCGTTGATAATAATCAATACAATGCGTTTACAGCAGCCTGGGTCATGCATGTCTCATTTAATCCATTTATGTTCCATCATATTTATAAATGTTTGCTCAAAAGGGAAGTAACCTGTCTGTCTATAACTCGAGGTAATAGTATAGTTGTAATTCTTTGTCGCTGCTTAAAGCCAACAATAACTCAGCGTGAAGATAAGAATATTGCCATAATCTAGTTATTAAACCATCTAAACGAAAACGATAAGTTTTACTATGGAAAAATTCCTGTATGGACATGCCTGTAATGAGAAGTGGCATGTAGCGGTGAATGATTGCTTGTTACAGGCTAATCCAATCCCGCCGGCTGCAAATTTTGGTTTTATATACGTAACGGATTATTTTGTTAATGAACTAACCGGTATTGTTGCTTATCTCAAACAATGCACGTCAATTGACCATTGGGTTGGTACGGTTGGCATGAGTATTTGCGCATCGGGGCAAGAATATCATGACGAACCTGCTATAACGATTATGCTATGTGACTTCCCTGAAGACGCCTTCCGACTATTTTCAACGGGTCCAACTAATTTCGAATCAACAATTGATCAATTTCGATCATGGTTTAATGAGAATACAACTCCCTTTGGCATCGTTCACGGTAGCCCAACAGAAGGTCAGTTGCTTGAGATGTTAGCCGAATTAAGTACGCAAATGGGTGATGGTTTTCTTGTGGGTGGACTTGGAAGTTCACGCGCTGGCTATAGTCATATTGCTGCCGATGTGACTCAACAATCACTCTCCGGCGTTTTGTTTTCAAGTGATATTGCTGTCTCGACGCGTTTGACCCAGGGTTGCTCACCACAAGGAGAACGTCATGTTATTACCGAGTGCCAACAAAATCTCATTATTACGTTGGACGATAAGCCTGCCGTTGATGTTCTGAAGGAAGACATTGGTGAAGTGTTGGCAAAAGACCTGGGGAATATTGGAGGTTATATCTTTGTCGGCTTACCTATCCCGGGATCAGATACTGGTGATTATCTGGTCAGACATATTATCGGTATTGATCCCGACGTGGGCGTATTGGCTATCGGTGAAACCATTAATTACGGTGACAGCTTGATGTTTTGTCGACGCGATCCGCAAACGGCATATGATGATCTGATACGTATGCTCAATAGCATCAAACCGTCTATCTCTCCTAAGGGAGCGATCTATTTTTCCTGCCTGGGACGGGGAAAGGCACAGTTTGGTCCTGATTCAAGAGAACTTAAGACAGTGCAAGAGGTATTAGGTGATATTCCACTAGTCGGATTTTTCTGTAACGGCGAGATCTCCAACGGTCGCCTGTATGGTTATACTGGTGTGTTGACATTATTTTTATAATAATTTTCAGTATTAAAAATAAAGGGGTCAGGTCGAAACCGGCATCGTGACTCGACTTTGTCTCCTGAGTCGTTCTAGCTCCTGCATCCGTGCAGTCGTTACTCGACATAAGTATGGTCGCTACGGACTCGTGTCCTCTCGCGACACTAATACTTCCTTGTATGTCGTCTGTATACTAAACACGTTTTAACATAGTTTAATCGTAAGAATATCAAGGGGGTCAGAGTACTTGAAACTTGAAAGCATCATTAGCGGTTGTAATCAGATAATTGATAATTATTTTGAGCTTACTGATATTGGTAAACCTCCTCATTATGATCGTAAAAAGAGTTATATAAGATTGTCTGATAATCCGAGGAATGAACTCGATTTTTCTGAGTTAATATCAAGCCTTTATAAGCAAATTCAAAGTAATAGAGAAATGTCGATTAGTTCATATGGCAAACTACCTTCCCGTGAGAACTGGAGGTTTGAAAAACAAATAGAAATCGCTTCAGTCAATACAAGTCCAGAAGTCATTCTTGAGAGAAGATTGGTTAATGCTTTTGATGGATCACTCGTTAATCAAATACCCACTTCGTCCGGATTAGTAGGACCCAGACAAGATAAAGTAAGAAATATAGATCTTGTATTGCGCAACAATAGTCATGAATATGAATTCATCGAATTAAAAGTAGAGAGTAATACGCCTTTATATGCGGCAATGGAAATTTTGCTCTATGGGCTTTTATATATATTTACAAGAGAGTTCATGCGGGAGTTTGAATACGATAATAATGACAAGATTTTATTAACGGCAAATTCAATCCACTTGGTTGTTCTCGCACCTAATCGTTATTATCCATACCATATTCAATGGATTGAGAAAAAGATCAATGATGGCTTGCATCAGTTTATTGAGACGGAATCCGGAATTGATTTAAAAATGGATTTTTCTTTTCAGTCATTTCCAAAGGATTTTCAATGGCCGTTATTTGATAAAGAATTAAATGATAATGAACTAATTCAGGCTATGAATGATCGATTTCCAATTTATCATTAATAATGAAGGTTCGTATTCATCGTGGCACAAGGGAAATAGGTGGTAATTGAATCAATAGGGTCAGTGTCAATTGATATTTGAAAATGAGTAAATTCTACATTCCATCAAAAGGTCCTGGGTCACTCGCGGCATCCTTCCTACCGTGACATTAGTACATCCATGTACGTCATCCTGGAAAGAATAATTACCTAATATGGTTAATATTATGTGCCAACAGAAGGAACTGATTCCTGGCGAAAGTTATTGGCTGAGCCCGAGAAACAATGGAAGTCAGGTTATTCGGCAAAATCACTAGCTTACTGCTGGGAGGAAGCAGAGGGATTCCCCAACAGTGTAATATCAGTTTTCAATAATTCAGAATATGAATTGTTTCATTCTATCGAATTTCTACTCGGCATTCCTGAACATCAAGTGCCTCTCCCTGGCGGTAGCACTGCTTCTCAGAATGATATTTATGTTCTAGCTAAATCTAGTAGTGATGAGCTCATATCTATTGCCGTTGAAGGGAAGGTATCTGAACCGTTTGGTGATTTGGTTTCGGTATGGGGAAAGGAAATGACATCTGGTAAAGAAAAACGATTAAATTATTTACTCGATAAACTCGGTCTTTCTGGACTTGATGTTAGTCATATTCGTTATCAATTATTACATCGTACAGCTTCTTCTTTAATTGAGGCGGATCGGTTTTGTGCAAGTCATGCCTTAATGCTCGTGCATACGTTTAGTCAATCTCATGAAGACAATAAGTGGGGTCAGATGAGACTTAAAGTTGTTAATCACCTTTTAACTGGATTTTGTCATCTGATCAGATCTAAATTTTTCAATATCCTTAATTGAACAGGACATATCATTCTTTTCTAAATAATCGATAATTTGATCAAGCCTCTCATCGATTGCTATTTGAATTGACATTTTAAAGGCACAACGGGCAGCGGTGATGTGCCCATGAACTATGGCCATATAGATGGCATCGAATTTTTGCTCCATTTCTGTTGTATCCATACTAATTACCTTAAGTTAACTCCATTTATCAATATCTTAGCACACAGATGTTCACATGTGAACAATATTCTATGTTCATATATGACACATGAAGCTTGAAAAACGATTGGCTGAAAACCTGAAAGCTAGACGTGGTAAACAGACACAAGAGGCTTTTGCCAAAAAGATGGGTATTAGTCGCGCCACATTAACTCGTCTTGAAAATTGCACCCAAAATACAACGCTTAAAACTCTAGAACAGATCTCAAAAGCACTTCGCTGCGATATAGATGATCTATTTAAAAAGCCGAAGTAATGATGAGAAATGCGGGAAAAGGGGACAAATTTATTTTAATGGGCTGTTACTGATAATCGTAAACCAAATGCATGGAGGATTTCATTAATGGTTCCGATTCTCGGGTTGCGCTTTCCAGATAGTGTTTTATAGAGGCTTTCCCTGTTTAGCCCTGTGTGCTCAGCTATAGTCGCTATGCCGCCTTGTGAATCGGCTACATTTCGAAGTGCGAGCATCAGTAATTTTGGATCATCGTCTTCCAGGACCTCGTTTAGATAAGTTGCGATGTCTTCAGAAGTCTTTAGATAATCGCTGGTTTTATATTCTTTCGTTGCCATCTTTAATATCTTTTTTGAATGTTTTCCAATTTTGTTTTGCCATTTCAATGTCTTTTGCTTGAGAAGACTTATCGCCGCCACACAAAAGCAATATAACTGTCTGCTCCTCTAATCCATAATAAATGCGATACCCTTTCGGCTTTGGCTCCTGCGTCGCTCTCGGCTCTAGCATCCTGCTTCGCTCTACCGATTACTTCCTTGTAATCGTACCTCCTCCATCCCTGGAGTCGTACTAAAGTGTTCCCTTAATTCAAATACGCCATCTCCGACAGAGGCCCAGTCACCCAGATTACCAAGTTGAACTTTATCTAACCGTTTAAGTAACCTTGCTCTATCTGTCTGGTTTTTGACGGTCTTTATCCAATCATCGAATGGGATCTTTCCGTCTGGGTACTGGTATTTCCTTATACGGTACATTGCACAATTGTAGCCAATTGGCTACAATTGTGCAAGTTAGAAAAAAAGGCAGATCTATTTTTTAAATAGTTATTGTTTCCTATAATTACATATCATGTTTGTGAACAAACAATCCGTCGCTCCAGGTTCTGATTTTGTCTTACAAGATTTTGAACCTGCCTATATGCAAGCCTATCAACGTGGTGAACTTCAGCAGCGTGTTGGACTGGCGTTAGAGGAACTGGAAGATTGTTGTGTTTGTCCGCGAGACTGTCATGTCAATCGCCTCAATGATGAGAAACGGATCTGCAATACCGGGCGTTATGCCATTGTCAGTAGTGTGTTCCCGCATTTTGGCGAAGAGTATTGTCTGCGTGGCTGGAATGGATCGGGGACTATTTTTTTCGGCCTGTGTAACCTGCGTTGTGTGTTTTGTCAAAATTGGGATATATCACAACAACATTCCGGCAAGGAATGTAATGCAGATGAAATTGCCGACCTGATGTTGTCATTGCAGGACCGCGGTTGTCACAATATTAATTTTGTTACGCCCGAGCACGTCGCGCCACAGGTCATTGAAGCGATTACGGCGGCTGTGCCGAGAGGGTTGCGTTTACCCATCGTCTATAACACCAGCGCCTATGATTCGTTATCCTCATTGCGGTTACTGGATGGACTGGTGGACATCTATATGCCGGACTTCAAATTCTGGCATAAGGAAAGTGCGCGGCGCTATGCCAAGGCAAAAGATTATCCGGAAAAGGCACGTGATGCGATCAGGGAGATGCACAGGCAGGTCGGTGACCTTAAATTCGGAACAGATGGCCTGGCAAAACGCGGTGTGCTGGTCAGGCATCTGGTCATGCCCGATCAGACTGATGAAGCGGCTGAAATATTTAAATGGTTGGGCGACGAAATATCAGTTGATACTTATGTCAACATCATGGCCCAGTACCGACCGAATTTCCAGGTCGGCCCTGATGATAAGAAAGGAAAATATACTGATATCAACAGGCAACCTTATGTGGAAGAATTACGTGCAGCCTATGATGCTGCATATGAAGCGGGATTGACCCGCCTTGATAAAATTCTGAATTAATAGCCATGTTACTTATCGACCAAATCGCTGAACAGAAAATTATAGAAGCCATTCTCAATGGTGAGTTGGATGATTTGCCTGGACAGGGGCAACCGCTGCGTCTGGATGATGATCGTTTTGTGCCGGAGGAACTACATGTAGCTTATCGAATATTGAAAAATTCAGGCTTTCTGCCTGCTGGAGCTAAGCTCAGAAAAGAAATCGCTGGTATGAACCAGTTACTGACGGAAGTTGTTTCTGAAGACGAACAGCTGAAACTGAATAAACGCATGGATTATCTATTGATGCAATTGAGCGTAATGAACCCTGGCTCTTCAATTTGTAGCGAAGAATATTATTTAAAAAAACTGAACAGGAAGCGCAGACCACAGGCGCTGTAGTTTGATGAGTCAACGACTTGATATTGAAAGTATTGATTTCTATCCACTTGATGTTCCTTTAATTGCCCCTTTTAATACTGCAGTTTCCAGTCATTCATCAGTTAACAATGTCGCTATACAATTAAAACTTGCAGATGGTGCTACCGGGTGGGGCGAAACACCGACACTTCCACCGCTGACTGTTGAAGACCAGGCAATCGCCATGTCGGTCCTTAAAGGCGAAGCAAACTCATTACTGGGCAGGAACGCAAATGAGTATCGGCATATTGCAGAAGAATTACTGGAACGTCTGCCGGAATATCCTGCAATACGATGCGGACTTGAGATGGCCCTGGTCGATGCGCTTGCAAAATGTGTGCAAGTTCCGTTGTTTCAGTTTTTTGGTGGGTGTTCCGATAGTGTTGTGACGGATATTACCATTCCGATCTGTTCCGCAGACGAAGCGGAACGATTAGCAGGACAATACCACAGCGAAGGTTTTGAAATTATCAAGACGAAAATCGGCCAGGATATCGACAGTGATATTGAACGCATATTAGCTATCCGGCGGGGTTTTAAAGATTGTCGTTTATTACTCGATGCGAATACCGGTTTTACGGCTGAAGAAACACTGGATATGCTGGCACAACTACGTGGTTCAGGTATCGAACCCGTGTTACTTGAGCAGCCTGTCCCGCGTGAAGACTGGGAAGGACTGGGGAGACTGGCAAAAGAAGCAGGGGTTCCGATTGCTGCGGATGAATCCTGCCAATCGCCAGAAGATGCGACGCGTATCGTGAAAGACAATCTGGCACAGGTGATTAATATCAAACTGGCCAAGTGCGGTGTTGCCCAGGCACTGGAGATTGCCGAGATTGCCAGGGCCAATGGCACCGGGCTGATGATCGGCGGTATGGTAGAAACCCGAATAGCCATGGGGTTCAGTGCCCACTTTGCAGCAGGATTGGGAGGATTCGACTGGATAGATCTGGATACACCTTTACTGATGGCTGAAGATCCGGTCAGTGGTGGGTATATTGCAAAAGGTCCCTGTTACCAACTTGATGTTGGAAGTTACGGTCATGGTGGCGAGCTAGTGAATGATTAAGATCAATCAGGGTCAGGTCGAAACCGGCATCGTGCCTCGACATATGTATATCCGTATACAAAACCCGTTTTAAGATAGTTTAATTGTAAGGAGCTTTAGTATGAAAGCAGGTGTTTTATTTTTGAATTCGATGTTTTTGTTATTATTCGTCAGTGTGCTTATTGCTGAATGGGGGAATGCCCCGGGCCTCGTGGCTGGTATAGCGATCGTTAATCTCTTAATTAACTCTGTATTTATTTTAATCAAGGTAAAAGGTGAATTTGCGGACCAAGCATAAGGACTTCACGATAAGTGCTCTAATAGGAATAAAAATGATGCCTTGTCTTGGTTTTGTGTAGAGGATGTCAGAAGTCAGTTTTCGGTTTTATGAAGAGTTGAATGATTTTCTTGCGCCGAACCGGCGCAAGCAGGATTTCAGTATTCCCTTTCGTGAACAGAATTCAATCAAGGACATGATTGAATCGGTAGGGGTGCCGCATACGGAGATCGACCTGATCCTGGTTAATGGTGAATCGGTGGATTTCTCTTATATCGTTCAACCCGATGATCGGATCAGTGTATATCCGGTGTTTGAGGCCCTGGATATTTCCAAAGTTACGCATCTACGTCCCGCACCATTACGCCAGAACCGGTTTGTGCTGGATGCTCATCTCGGTAAGCTGGCCCGTTATCTTCGTTTGCTGGGTTTTGATACCTTATATAATAATGCTTATGGTGATGCGGAGTTGGCGGATATATCATCCAGCGGTGACAAGCGCATCCTGCTGACTCGCGATCACGGTTTGTTGATGCGCAAGCAGATCACCCATGGTTATTTTGTGCGCGAGGACAACCCGGAAAGACAGGTGAGGGAAGTTTTGGCCCGTTTCGATCTGCATGATAACGTGAAACCTTTCCAACGTTGCACGCAGTGTAACGGCTTGATTCAACCGGTTACCCTGGATGAGGTGCAGGCGCAACTGCCTGGCAAGGTCGCAGAGCAGTTTGATGAATTTTCACGTTGTGATGGATGTCATCGGGTCTATTGGAAAGGCAGTCATTATGATCACATGGTGGGGATTATTGAAGGCTTGCGGAATTGAATAGTCAGTGTCGATTGAATTAACATTGAGGTCGGGCAGCTTTTTTATTTAATCACTTATGATTTGGGAGTAATGAAATGTGAACCGTGGTACAAAAATAATTCCGCCGGTCTATTTTATGGTGTCCGTTGTGATAATGGCGGTGCTCAATTACTTCGCTCCGATTAGAAACATCCTGCATCCACCTGTCACCTATTCGGGTGTGATATTTATCGTTATCGGTTTAATTATCACGATCTGGTCAGCAGTGCTTTTTATAAAAGCCGGGACAGAGATAAAACCTTTCGAAGCATCGACACACCTGGTAACTCAAGGGATGTATCAGCTAACGAGGAATCCCATGTATCTAGGGATGGTTATGATTCTTCTTGGCATCGCGCTCCTGTTTGGATCTCTCACTCCATTTATCCTGATCCCGATCTTTGTTTGGCTCATTCAAACAATCTTCATTAAAAATGAAGAAATAGTGATGGAGAGGACATTTGGCGATGAGTACAGGGAATACAGGGAAAGAGTCAGACGATGGTTGTGATAAAAGGGTACAGGCCGCTAGGTAATTACTGAATTATCTCCATCACCTCTTCTTCAGTAACATCTGTCCAATGCTCATAGGCATCGGCGACGGCAAAGCTGAAACCGCCGCGCAGGTTGGCACAGTAAATGGTATCGATTCGACCATCGAGTGAATAGAGGGAACTCTCATGCGCGGTAGGCACGGCGAGTATGGTTTTTATGACCTGTGCATTCTCTACTGCAGTGATTGCAGCCCGCATGGTGGAGCCTGCGGCGATGCCATCATCGACAATAATGACAGTCTTGTCTTTTAGTTCGGGAAGGGGTTTTGTGCCACAGAAGCGATGTAAGCGCCGTTGTACCTTTTCCTGTGCTGCCTTGATTGCCGTTTGGATTGTCTCTGTATCCAGTTGATGGTCTTTAACCAGATCTTCGTTGATCCATTCAGTGCCGTCGAAGGCCACCGCACCGAAACCGGATTCCGTGGTCCAGGGAAACAGGATCTTGCTGACCGGAATGACAACGAGAGGAAGATCAAGCCGCGTTGCCAGGGTAGCGGCAACCGGGACACCCCCGGCCGGTATGCCCAGCACAATTGCATCACTGCGGCGATAGTCCTGTAACATCCCCGCAAGATGTTCACCGGCATCTTCCCGGTTTTGGAAGACGTGTATGCGATCCTTCAATTCTGGCAGTATATGGATATTCTCAATATTCATGTGCGATCTAAAAATAATTCGTCCGGGTCGGGTCTTTGGCGAATAATAGGGTTCAGATTTATCTTTTCTCGAATAATAAATTTTAGTTGATGTGTGCAATCCGAGTGCATGTGTGACGTTAACAGTATAAGAATATGAAAGTTTATCCAACTTATGTGTCCAAAGCATGCGCTAAAAGTCTATGGAATGAATATCGCGTATACGAAGATCGCGTTGAGTTAAAATTCTGGATAGAATCCATACCTTTTACACTCACACAAAAATTAACAAAAACACCTAAACATGATGTTCGAAAATTTCTGCAGCGATGGTGAAAGGAAGAACAACAGGGGACAGACCGTTTAACATTACTACATAGGCAAGTCTTACTATATTCGCTATAGTTACTACGGGTAGACAATTTCAGGGGAGAAGCCTAATGGATGATAAGAAGAATGAGGTAACAATAAAGAAAACGGTAGCCAGGGAAAAGACCACCTCCGCAAAGAAAAAAACAGCAAAAAAGAAAACGGCGAAAAAGAAGTCGCCAGTCAGAAAGAAGTCCGCAGCATCGCATCGAAAGGCAGCCGCCACGAGTAGAAAGGCACTCACAAGCAAACTTAAAAAAGATATGGGTGCCACCATCAGGTCACTTAAAGCGGCAAGCATCATAGCTGCAGAAGAATTAAAACTGGTCAGGGCCGCAGCAAAAGACGAAATCGCAGTCCTCAAGGATCAACTTGCTGCCGCCCTGAAACGGGAGAGGGAACTCTCGAGAATAAGTGAACAAAAGGCCAAACAGATGCTGATCGCTGGCGAACGTTGGGAGAAACAGCAACTGGCCAAACTCAAACAAGTAGCTGCTAAAGCGAAAAACAAATTTAAAAAGAAATAGTGACGTAAATGGAGTTGTTGTGCAGGCATGTTAGTACACACCGACATGAATATTATATTCAAGCTAAAGATAAATATGTTGCTCGCTTAGTAATTCAAATATCTCATGCTCCGGTGCTTTAACATCCAGTTTATCATCAGTTATATTAGCAACTTCATGACCAAAGATTTTTAGTTTCTCGACATAGAATTCTATCGGTGGTGTTTCACCGGGCAGGCGGTCTGCGATTCTGTGAAAATCGTGTAATTTATCAAGGGTTAACGGCAGGAACCCCGTTTCCCGGTTGAAATCATTCATGTTATTTCCCTCCGACAAAATGAATTAATATTTAACAATAATAGACAATTTCTAACACTTTAAGCATTGTGAATATGCCCAAATTGAAATCACAGACCCAAAACGATCAACAAAAGTGGCAATTCTGGATTGATCGTGGCGGCACCTTCACCGACATCATTGCTCGTCAGCCTAATGGCGAAGTGTTGTCGCGCAAATTGCTGTCTGAAAATCCACAACAATATCGCGATGCTGCAATCCAGGGCATAAAGGATTTACTTGGTTTGAGTGCGGCAGATGCATTGCCCAGCGAGCAAATATCAGTGGTTAAGATGGGCACGACAGTCGCAACCAATGCACTGCTGGAACGTACAGGTGTAGACACCCTGTTGGTAACCACCCGGGGATTTAAGGATCAGCTAAGAATAGGTGATCAAACTCGGCCTGATCTGTTCGCCTTGTCTATAAAGCTTCCCGAAATGCTCTACTGTGACGTTCTGGAAGTTGATGAGCGGATGAGCGCCCATGGCCAGGTGCTGATCGCTTTGAACGAGGCAAAAGCACGCGACGGACTGCAAAAGCATTATGACGATGGCCTGCGGTCTGTGGCCATTGTTCTAATGCATGGCTACCGATTTCATGATCATGAACAACGACTGGCCGAATTGGCCAGTGATATCGGCTTTACCCAGATCTCCGTAAGCCATGAAGTCAGCCCATTAATGA
>CAZDFI010000031.1:21197-26907 GCA_964504725.1 uncultured Enterobacteriaceae bacterium | reverse complement strand
CTTCACAAATCAGGTTAATATTTGACGATTTTAGTGTCAAGGGAATATTACAAGCCTCAAGACGGCTAAAAAGGTAAATATCTGCTACTTTGAAGAACAAATACGTTATTCGCCAGTCGAAGAACTGTACCATATTACATAGGTCATAATAGGGATCAATCTACTCTGGAAACTGCAACATAATCATAAATGTTGCGTTAAAATACCCAAACAGAACTCAGGAAATAGCATATGGATACCATTTCAATCATCGCATTAACCATGGGCGTCGCATGGGCCAGTGGCATTAATCTTTATGCCACCATATTTATGCTCGGTTATTTAGGATCAACCGGAAATATTGATCTGCCTCCTGATTTAATGGTGGTTACAGATCCATTAGTGATGACTTCCGCAGGCCTGATGTACTGTGTTGAATTCTTTGCAGATAAAACCCCAGGTGTCGATACCGCATGGGATGCACTGCACACATTTATCAGAATTCCATTGGGCGCAGTTCTGGCCATGGGTGCGGTTGGTGATATGACACCTGCTGTTGAGCTGGCTGCGTTTATTGTTGGTGGTTCACTGGCAGGTGCCACTCACGCCACCAAGGCAGGCAGTCGAATCGTGATTAATTCCTCACCTGAACCGATGACCAACTGGACAGCATCTATCGGTGAAGATCTACTGGTCGTTGCAGGTTTATGGACAGCACTAAATCATCCTGTTTTATTCCTTGTCGCGCTTGTTATATTCATCGGCTTAATGATCTGGCTGTTGCCGAAAATATGGAGAGGAATCAAACGCATTTTCAATAGCATCAGAAATTTCTTTAGTGGCGACCTGAAAAATGAAGTCAGCGAAACTGGAAATGAAATTATCAGTCATACTGATCACTGACACTCAATGAAAAAACGATCTCTGATAACAATTCCCCTTTTTATATTATTTACCGCATCTGTTCTCTGGCTGTGGGTTTCTCCAAGTGGATTGAGTAAAGCACCTGATATCAAGCTCACCATAACAGATGGGACTATCATTGAATTACAGCAACTCCGTGGCAAGCCAGTATTAGTGACCTTTTGGGCAACCTCTTGCATAGGTTGTATACGTGAAATGCCTCATTTGATTGCGCTATATAATGAGCTTTCGAATGATGGACTAGAAATCATTGGTGTTGCTATGCCCTACGACCCACCAAACCAGGTGGTTAAAATGATTTCTGAACGAGAAGTTCCTTATCCCATCGCGATTGATATTGAGGGAAAGACTATGCTTGCCTTTGGTGACGTTCTTGCAACACCCACATCTTTTCTAATAGCGCCAGATGGTACAATTGCCAAACACACCATTGGTGAGATGGATATGAATGAACTACGTGACACGATAATCTCAATGTTACCGAAACAAAACAAAGTCAGTAGTATTCATTTAGAACCCCTGCCTTCGTCCTGATCCGGTAACTAATGAGATGCTTTGGGCTAAAGCCTTACACTTAATATTTATGGTGACCTGGTTTGCGGGTCTGTTTTATCTCCCACGACTTTTTGTTTATCACGCCATGAGTGAAGATCAAACCAGCATTGATCGCTTCAAGGTCATGGAACGAAAACTGTTCTTTGGCATCATGACCCCGGGCGCGATCCTGACTATAGCCTTTGGTTTCTGGACATTGTTCGCAAATGGCTGGGAAACTTATGCGGGAATGCTATGGCTTCATGTAAAACTGGCATTAATTGCTGTACTGGTTATCTATCACATCTACTGTGGAAAATTATTACTGGATTTTAAACATGACCGTAATAATCACAGTCATGTATTTTATCGCTGGCTAAACGAATTTCCGGTATTGGTACTGGTCGCGATTATTATTCTCGCCGTAGTCAGGCCTTTCTAGATTTCAATCATCTCAAAATCGGCCTTCGTCGCCGCACATTCTGGACATTTCCAATCTTCAGGAACATCTTCCCATTTTGTCCCGGCTTCAATCCCGTCTTCAGGCCACCCTTTCTCTTCATTATAAACAAAAGCACAAATTACACACATGTATTGCTTCATAAAATAATACCTTTATTTCGTTCCTTTATTTCGTCATTAATAAATGGATTCGGCATACTATAACAACGTAGACTCATTTAAAATGTCTACTTATGAATGACCAATCACTTCAAAAACCTGTCGTCCTCGTGTTCGCGGGTCACGATCCCTCCGGTGGGGCGGGTATTCAAGCAGACATTGAAACACTGGCAGCACTTGGATGTATTGCGACTTCAGTTATCACATCACTGACGGCTCAAAATACGCGATTATTTTCTTACCATCTCCCTCAATCAAGAAATGAATTTGTCTCACAGACCAAACTCGTTCTAGATGATATCAATATCGATGCCTGTAAAATCGGCGCCATTGGTTCCCCGGATCTTATTCTGGCAATTTATGAAATCATCGCAGACCAGACATTTCAACTTGTAATTGATCCCGTTCTGCACGCGACAACAGGACATGATTTTGCAAGTGAAGAGATGTGTGAATTGCTCTGTGATCTACTATTGCCATTAGCAACGGTGATCACACCTAATCGTGATGAAGCAATGCAATTAACTGGAGAGCTGTATCCACGAGCAGCCGCTGAAAAATTTCTTGCGATGGGCTGTAAGAATATTTTGATTACAGATGTGGAGGACTCTGAAACACAAATCATTAATCATCTGTATCGGCAAGACGGATCGTGTCAGACATTTACATGTGAACGTTTACCAGGAAGTTTTCATGGCTCAGGTTGCACACTTGCTTCGGCGATTATTGCGAATCTTGCTAAAAATATCGAACTCATCCCTGCGATTGAACAGGCACAGAACTTTACCTGGAACAGTCTTAAACATGGCTTGCAGCTTGGCAAGGGACAAATGCATCCGAACCGTTTTTTTAATCAGATAGAAAATTAAACTGCATAAGGCTTCAGATATGAGATTTCGGGTAAATGGACTTTATGCCATCACTGACACAGCTAATCTCAGTACTAAAATCATGTTAACTAAAACTGAGGAAATCCTGAGAGCAGGTGCAAAAATTCTGCAATACAGAAATAAACAGGCAGATCAGAACACTCGAATATCAGAAACCGGACAACTTGTCGAATTATGCAAGCAATTCTCAGTACCTCTGATTATCAATGATGATATTGCTCTCGCAGCCCAAGTAGACGCTGACGGTGTACATTTGGGCAAGAGTGATTCATCAATTGCCGAGGCAAGGAAACGTCTGGGGGATAACGCAATAATCGGTTACTCCTGTTATAACGATCTGGATCGCGCAATTGAAGCCGTGAATGCTGGTGCTGACTATATTGCATTCGGCGCATTCTTCCCTTCGCCAAGCAAACCTGATGCGGTCCATGCAGCACCAGAGATCATTCAGGCAGCCAAACAACAATTTGATGTCCCTGTGGTTGCCATCGGCGGCATTACACCGGAAAATGGACAATCATTAATTGATGCGGGTGCTGATATGCTGGCAGTCATTAGTGGGCTATATGCATCAGAAACTCCGTTTAATACAACAACAAAATACGTCAATTTATTTTAAACATTATTTATGACTCAGAATTTATTTAAAGCTGCACAAGAACATATCCCCGGTGGCGTTAATTCCCCGGTTCGTGCATTCAAATCAGTGGGTGGTGATCCTGTATTTTTAAGCAGAGCCAAAGGTGCTTATGTTTTTGATAGCGATGGAAAACAATATATTGATTATGTCGGTTCATGGGGACCCATGGTACTGGGCCACGCTCATCCTGACGTGGTCAAAGCGGTACAGGAGACTGCCGCAAATGGCCTCAGCTTTGGCGCACCGACAGAACTCGAAACACGAATGGCCAACAAGATTTGTGAGCTAATACCCTCTATTGAAAAGGTGCGTATGGTTAGCTCGGGGACAGAAGCTGCCATGAGTGCTATTCGACTTGCTCGAGGTTTCACCGGTAGAGACAAAATTGTTAAATTTGAAGGTTGTTATCATGGCCATGCAGATTCCTTGCTTGTGAAAGCTGGTTCAGGCGCTTTGACGCTTGGCGTCCCCACCTCCCCCGGTGTCCCTGCTGATCTTGCCCAACATACGATCACCTTAAGTTATAACAATCCCGATCAGGTCAAAGAGATATTTAGCAAGATGGGTGATCAAATTGCGGCAATTATTGTTGAACCTATTGCAGGGAATATGAACTGTGTTCCCGGTTCAGATGATTTTCTCAATACCTTGAGAGATGTATGTAACCAATATCAATCTGTCTTGATCTTTGATGAGGTCATGACCGGCTTTCGTGTCGCCCTGGGCGGTGCGCAATCCATTTATAAAATAACACCTGACTTAACAGTATTAGGCAAAGTCATTGGCGGTGGCATGCCCGTTGGTGCGTTTGGCGGTAAAGAAAATATAATGAACCATATCGCCCCTGATGGCCCTGTCTATCAGGCAGGCACGCTTTCTGGCAACCCCGTTGCCATGAGCGCAGGACTCACCACATTAAACTTGATATCTGCGCCAAACTTCTTTGATCAATTAACGGCGACAACCCTTTCACTGGTTGATGGATTACAGAAAAGAGCAGATGCTGCAGGAATTCCTTTTACCACCAATGTGGTCGGCGGTATGTTCGGATTGTTTTTCAGTGAAGCAGAATCTATCTCTTCGTTTGAACAGGTCATGGACTGCAATCAGGAAAGATTCAACTCTTTCTTCCACGGTATGTTAAAAAAAGGAATCTACCTCGCGCCTTCTGCATTCGAAGCGGGTTTTGTTTCATCTGCTCATTCCGAGAATGATATTAAAGAAACTGTAGATATCGCTGAACGCGTATTTTCTAAATTAAACTAAGGGAGCGAAACATGATTAAATTTATACAACTCATTGCGTTCTCCATATCCTTAATTTTTATATCAGCCTGCGCACCAGAAGTTGGAAGCGAGAAGTGGTGTGCGCAGATAAAGGAAAAATCAAAGGGTGACTGGACAATTAATGAAGCAACCGATTACACCAAACATTGCCTTTTCAAATAAGCAGATTTTAAACCAGCATAGTGATGGTGGCATACTCCATGAATACTGACTAATCGCTTTCTCTAATTTTCATTTAGTTATGTGAAGAAATTTAAAAACGACGGTAAGTAAAAATCAGAACAGGGATTTGGCGACCATTACATAGCGTTCAACAACCTGTGGTTGTTGATTATAAGATTCAAATTTACCCTTCATCAGTTGCTCCAGTACTGACAAACGCTCACTGGAAGGTGGATGTGTACTGGTAAGCCACGCCAGATTACTATCAGCAGGATTCATATCGTTCAATGTCAATAATACACGCGGTAATCCATAAGGTTCATAGCCAGCACGAGTAGCAATCACCACTCCAATCCGATCGGCTTCAAGTTCATCAGCACGATCAAGCCCTCGGGCAAACAATTCCATACCTGACTTGATGAAGGGTTTGGCATTAAATCCATGTTCACTAATCACATCACTTGCAAGGTCTGTAGCCAGTTCACTCGCAGCCTGTTTACGTAATGCCTCGAGATGGTGCCTTTTTAAGACGTGTCCAATTTCGTGGGCAAGCACACCAGCCAGTTCTGACTCGGTACCACATAATCGCATCAAACCCTTGGTAACAAATATATACCCCCCTGGCGCTGCAAAAGCATTTACGGTTTCAACATCCAGAACACCAAAGTGCCAGG
>CAZDFI010000031.1:11326-21187 GCA_964504725.1 uncultured Enterobacteriaceae bacterium | reverse complement strand
CCAGGTTAGTTCTTCACGCTCTGTTTGAGATGCGAGCCATTGACCTACACGATTTACATAATGTTGTGTCTCGTCGTTATCTAGCAGAGGTGCGGCGCCCAGTAATGATGCTGACATGCCTCGGCCTATCTCTATTTCTTTTTCTACAGGTACGGTAATCAACACTTGTGCTACCTTCTTGCCTGTATCAATAATCTTCCCTAGGTCAATATTACTAAAGTCCAGAGTCAGGCCTTTATCTGCGTATCCTACGGCAAGAAGAAGGGTAAATGTCAGATATATAATTTTTCGCATATCAATCAGAAAGCAAATATTGTTTTGTGTTGGTTTGTCCAGGTTTATCCATCGAAACCGGTTCCAGATATTCAACATTTTGCGCTACAAGCTGGGCCTCATTGGCAAATTTTTCAGCATCACTGGTATTGGCAACATAGCCATCCATTTTTTGCAACTCCTTGGTATCCGGGTGGGCTGCTCTCAATTCCTCAGCATCCAGGCCACGTATCCCGATAGTTGATGTTGAAGAAGATGTAGTCGCTGATCCACTGGAGTCGTTTCCTAACCATCCAGTCACCCTGCGGGCGAGATTAGTAAAATGACTACTCTCAGATTTTTGATTTTTTGAGACACTGGGGCTGGACGGTGAAGATGATAAAGTTTCATCTTTGGTTGCTACCGGTGTAGGAGTTGCAATGGCCGCTGCATGTTCTTTCTCTTCAACCTGACTTTTAGGTTCATCCTCAACCAGTTTTATTTGTTCCAAATTCTTTTTGGTCTGGGCCTTTAGTACTTGCTGATTTTTTTCCATTCTGATGGCTAGTTTTTCTTCTACCAGTTCCGGTTCAGGTGTGCTAGTAGCATTAGCCTTAAGATCATAGGCTTCAATTTCACTGATTCTTGCACCGACTGTTATGAAAGAACCTGTATTTGGTAGCGTAAACATAGTTACTTCTTTATTTGCACCAGACCCCTTATCAGACCAGATTAGTGCATTTGTCACTATCTTTTCTGTAAGACTTGAATGAACACAACGATAATTAGGCAATTTTGGTTTTTGGTCGTATCCAGGCTGCGGAATACTGCCTAAACATTTGTAATTGCTATCAGGTGGGATCGCTTCCCACATAGAACCATCTTTCTTTGCACCACTGCCTTTATCTTTCCATACTTGTTTCCAATCAATCGGAGGCACAAGTAAAACTGGTGTACCATGTGGATTTTTTGCAGGTTCGCTGACTGTCAGTACACAGCTATTGGAAGATTTTTCCTTACCTGAGGCATAACCGCCAAGAATGTATTCTAATTGACCGACTATAGGAATATAAAAGTAACCGTCTAAATCGGCACCTGTTCCTCCATCATCCCAATTTAAAGTTTGAACACATGTAGACTTTGTGTCTAAACGGTACGTTAATTCTGAAATGATTTGAAGACGTTCCTGTGCTTCAATTTCTGAAAAATCGATCTGCTCATTACTGCCAATTTCAGCAAAGATATTGGCTGTAAAAACAAATAACAAAATTAAAAACAATAAAATACACAAGGACATTCTGGACCACATTTTAGTGACACCCAAAATATGCAATAAAATGTTTTTCTGATTAACCACAATTTTATGTGAAATATTCATAGTGATTATTTATTTCTAACCGAATGCCTGCTTAATACTGAAGCATACGTACGGAAATAGCTTAAGCCCACTAGTATAAAATATGCGAAGCATATTTACCGTCTGATGCAGCGATTTATTAGATAGAACTCCAATAGCCTCCACTATCTTTTGGTGAAAGGAATCAACCCCGGAACTTCTTTTTTATACTTCTCATACTCCTCGGGATGGGCCTTCATCAGATCGCGTTCCTCATACCTGGTACCGATGAGGACATAAATTGTAAACATGACAGCAAAACAGAGATGGCTAGCCGTCATGTAGGGAGTCACCCAGAAGAACATCAGAAACCCAAACATAAGTGGATGCCGTACGTACTTGTAGAAACCCCTAAGCTTGAACGTAACCTGTTTCGGTTCAGTTCCACGGAGATAATGCCACACCTGCTCAAGCCCCAATAGCTCGAAGTGATTGATCATGAAGCTTGAGAGGACCACTGTAATCCAGCCAAGCAACGAAATACCTGTCAAGATATTTGCCGCCACGGTGTTTGGCACATGCCAAATGACACCCTCAATCGGCTGCCATAGCAATATCATCACCCACATGATGATATCGGCGATGAAAACAAAGGTGCTGCGCTCAAGAGCCTTCGGGATGAACTGTGTCCACCATTGCTTGAAGGCTGGTCGGGCCATTATGGTGTGCTGTACGCCGAAGATGAAGATTAGCAGGAAATTTACAAAGATGGCCGTACCGATAGCGCCGACGGGACCGGAATCAACTGATATGGGTACAGCGAAGTGGCCAAGGAATCCTATCATGTAGACCATCCATGCCATGAAACCTGCATACGCAATGATTCCATAGATGAAGCCCAATACTCGTCTCATTTTCGCTCCTTTTGTTATATTTCTAACTCGATTTGAGATGGCCCTCCTTTTTCCATGGGTAAATATAGACGAGATTGGGTGAGAAAGTAATAGTAGGTTTGAATTTAAACCATCAATATCAAAATCATGAATGTCCGCTTAATACTTAATATAGATACTCCGTCCCACTTTCCATGATAATTCACATAACTGGCAGGTAGCTATCAGTGAGAGCGGGACATGCACCCGCGAACTACGAATATTAATACTGAAACACGTGATGTTCACCGGGAAAAAGATCAGCAAGACTGATACATGATTTCAGAAAAAGAGATGGGCATTAACAACCTGTAATGCTAGTTATAGTTTTTCAATAGTATTGAACACTACCGGAAACGGTCACCGTAAGTTTACTCGTCCCCGCTTCAACAGCGGGGGTGCTCGCCGTTTTCATTGAGTTTATCATCGTCCTTTGTGTGTGCACCACTGGCGGACGATGTCCATCGGTATTAATATTCAAGTTGATGATTCTCTGATTTTTTACTGGCATGTGTTTTTTAACAATTTCAACGCGCGCTAAAAATGCTTGCATTGCTTCATCAATCAATTCATTTTCAAAATTGATCCTGGTCTCTTTGGTTGGATTAAAGCTCATTTGTTTGACTTGTAATTTTTCCTGCAATTTACCCACCAACTCTGTGAGTGCGGAAATATCTTTACTCTTGATTTCTACTTGCTGACTTGCGCGCCAGCCAATAATGACCTGTTTTCTATATGTGGGATAAGTCTGATAACTTCTAGTCTGGCTCTGTATGGTTGGATACTGCTTAATCAGTTCTAGCGCCCACTGCATATCCGAATTTATCTTTGACGCAAGGCTTGCAGTTTCTGAGCCTTCATGTTCTGTAGCAAGTAAAACTATCATCTCATCATTCGGAATTTCACGTTCTGCCGCCGCTTGCAAGTTGACTGTGTTAAACAGTGTTTCATCTGCAGCAAGCGTAGGGAAAGTCAGTGTCACCAACAGGTAGGTAAAAAAAGCAAAACAAAAGTATCGTTTTCCTTGCATAACATCGACTCCTATTTTTAGTTTTAAATTGTCCGAATCTTTAACAAGCCAGATCCTTTTCTGCCAAATCCTCATCTGATATCACAAACCCGTCTTCGTCGGCATAGATATAGTCACCCGGACTGATAATGACATCAGCAAAACTAACGGATACATCACGTTCGCCAATGCCTTTTTTTACACTTTTACGCGGGTTTGTATTTAAGGCTTTGACCCCAATAGAAATATTGGCTATGACAGCAGAATCACGAATACACCCATTAACAATGATCCCCACCCAGCCATTCTTTTCACCCAGTTCTGCTAACATATCACCAAGCAGGGCACATTTTAGTGATGCGCCGCCATCAACAACAAGTACTCTGCCTTCACCAGGCTCCTCAAGTGCAGCCCGGACCAATGAGTTATCTTCAAATACATTGACTGTTGATACTGGCCCGCAAAATTTAAGATTACCGCCATAATCATTAAACATGGGGGTTGCGATCTGAAGCTTTTCTTCATGTTCATCATAGAGATCGGCGGTTGCAAAAGTCATCTTGTGTATCTCCTTCAAATATTAATTCGTCAGATCCTGATAATACTCAGGTCTCCGATCGGCAATCAAGTCATTCAATGATGTGATATTTTTATTGCGGCTTTGTGCAGGATCAATCTCGGTGACATATAGCACCTCCCTTTGGGAAGCAGCACGATTGATTAATAAACCACCGGGTCCAACGATTTGACTCTTTCCGGTAAATTTTAACTCTCCATGCGGGCGCTTATCTGATCCAAATCGATTCGTTGTGACCGCAAAAACACGATTCTCCAGACACCGCGTAATCATGGCCTCCTGACAAAAGCTTAGAACCAGATTGGATGGGTGGGCGATGACTTCTGCTCCCTGTATGGTCAGTGCACGCATCGTTTCCGGGAAGACCCAGTCGAAACAAACAAGTATTCCTATTTTCACATCCTTAACAATATTTATCTGAAGTGGAATATTACCGGCATCAAACATATTCTTTTCTTCGCTAAATAAATGCAATTTCCTGTATGTATGCTCGATTCCTTTTGGTCCAATCAATAATGCGCTGTTAAATAATTTATCCTTGCTCTTTTCGGCGAATCCAGTCACCAGATACATGTTTTTTTCCTGACAAAGTTTGATGAGTGTTTCTACGGTCGAGGATCTGACCGGCTCTTCTGCCAATGTTTTTAATTCGTTTCTATCAAGGAAGTGATATCCGGTGAATGCAAGTTCAGGGAGGACTATCAGATCTGCCTCAACATCCTGCAGGGCATTGACTACTTTTTTTACATTCTGCCTAACTTTGCCAAATAATGGCCGAAACTGGTAATAACCAATTCGCATTATTTTTTGGGTCGCCTCCAGTCAGGTACAGATTTTTGTGGTGTTCTACTAATTGCCAATTCATTTTCGGCAACATCTTTTGTGATTGTCGTCCCGGCAGCAATCGTTGCTCCAGAACTGACTGAGACAGGCGCAACAAATTGAACATCAGATCCGATAAAAACATTATCCCCGATGATCGTTTTATGTTTTTTGGCGCCATCATAATTACAGGTAATGGTACCGGCACCGATGTTGGTCTCTATTCCAATCTCACTATCACCAATGTAGCTTAAGTGATTTATTTTTGATCTATTCCCAATAATCGATTTCTTTATTTCTACAAAATTTCCAACATGCACATTTTCATTTAATACCGACTCTGGCCTAATCCGGGCGAATGGACCAATGCGGCAGGATTTACCAATGACAGCATTATCTATCACCGAATTCGGTAAAATTTCGACATCATCATCAATGACAGAATCCTTAATAATACAGTTCGCGCCGATGTGTACACCACGACCAATTTTTAATCGGCCTTCGAGGATGACATTAATATCAAATGAACAATCAGAATCAATTTCCAGTTCACCTCTTAGATCGAAACGTACCGGATCCATAATGGTGACTCCCCTGCGCATTAACTGGTGCGCCTGTATCAATTGGTAATAGCGTTCCAGTTCTGATAGCTGCGCACGATCATTAACTCCCCTGATCTCAACCACCGAGTGCGGCTGAACGGTATTGATTTTCAATCCTTCCTTGACAGCCATATCAATCACATCCGTTAAATAATACTCATTCTGCGCATTATCACTTTCAAGTTTTTCCACCCATTGCTTTAGCGCCTTTCCATTGACAACCATCATGCCTGTATTTATTTCACATATTTTCTTTTCATCATTTGTGGCATCTTTTTCTTCAACAATACGAATGACTTCTTCAACATCGTTTCGAATGATGCGACCATAACCGCCAGGATCGTCAACAAAGGATGTTAATAATGAGAATTTCGATTCACCTGTTACGCTGGCTTCTGCAGCCCTGACAAGTTCATTGAGCGTATCAACTGTAATCAGTGGCACATCGCCATAGAGTACCAATACCAGATCTTTATCTGGAATATTGGGTAACGCTTGCTTGACAGCATGACCCGTTCCCAACTGCTCATTTTGTTCTACCCAGTCAACGGCAAGGTGAGAAAGATCTTCAATGAGCTGATCTCCACCATAGCCATAGACAACATGGATACCACGCGTTTCCAACATTGACGCAGTATGATGGACATGTTCCAGAAGTGATTTTCCCGCAAGCTGATGGAGTACTTTTGGTTTATCGGAATACATCCGAGTACCTTGACCTGCTGCTAGAATAATAATGCTTAGTGACATGATGAAACTGAGTCTACCGGATGGTCGACAGGAATCAAACCATCATGCTAATAGAAACATCGACATGATGACCAAATTATCTTTCAATAAAGAGTTATGTTTTAGGAACGACCCGAGCGACCGCGTAATTTTTGTAGAGCTTCATACTTAGCCCGAGCTTCAACCATTTGCTGTTGTACATGTTCGAAATCAATTTCACCATCGCGATCATGGAATGCACGCTCAGCTTCTTCCTTTGCCTTCAGAACCGCAGTCTCATCCAAATCTTCTGTTCTTGAGGCACTGTCAGACAAAATTGTGACTACATGCGGTTGTATCTCAAGTATGCCACCGGATACAAAGAAAGATTCTTCCTTGCCATCAGATAATTGTAATCTTACTTCACCCGGCTTTAACCTGGTCACCAATGGGGCATGACGAGGTGCGATGCCTACTTCGCCCATGATTGCCGGGGCAAACACCATCTCAACCAAACCAGAGTAAAGTTCAGTTTCGGCACTTACAATGTCAACATGGATTGTCATGGTCATTATTCGTATTTCCTTAGAGAACCGTGTTAATTTTAGGCCTCAGCCTTCATTGATTCCGCTTTCTCAACAGCTTCTTCGATAGTCCCTACCATATAGAAAGCCTGCTCTGGCAGATGATCGTATTCACCATCAACAATTCCCTGGAAACCCTTAATGGTATCTTTCAGTGATACGTATTTGCCTGGTGTGCCAGTGAAAACCTGGGCCACTGTAAATGGTTGTGAGAGAAAACGTTGAATCTTACGTGCTCGTGTTACAGCCAGCTTATCTTCCTCAGAAAGCTCATCCATACCCAGAATCGCAATAATGTCACGCAATTCCTTATAACGTTGCAAGGTATTCTGTACTGCACGTGTCGTATCGTAATGTTCCTGTCCAACCGTTAAAGGATCTAGTTGGCGACTGGTAGAATCCAGTGGATCAACTGCAGGATAAATACCCAACTCTGCAATTTGACGAGACAACACAACAGTTGCATCAAGGTGAGCAAATGTCGTGGCAGGTGATGGATCGGTCAAATCATCAGCAGGCACATACACTGCCTGGATTGAAGTAATCGAACCCTTCTTGGTTGAAGTGATGCGTTCCTGTAAACGTCCCATTTCCTCTGCCAATGTTGGCTGATAACCCACAGCTGAGGGCATACGCCCCAGTAATGCAGAACACTCTGTCCCTGCCAGTGTGAAACGGTAGATGTTGTCCACAAAGAACAGAACGTCTCGTCCTTCATCACGGAATTTTTCTGCTATTGTCAGGCCCGTCAAAGCAACGCGTAAACGGTTGCCAGGTGGCTCATTCATCTGCCCGTAGACCATGGATACTTTCGATTCGGGAGGATTCTCTACATTAACAACGCCAGATTCCTGCATTTCGAAGTAAAAGTCATTACCTTCACGGGTACGTTCTCCGACTCCAGCAAAAACAGATAATCCAGAATGTTCTGTGGCTATATTGTTAATCAATTCCATCATGTTAACGGTCTTGCCAACACCGGCACCACCGAACAGTCCAACCTTGCCACCTTTTGCAAATGGACAACACAGGTCAATCACCTTAATCCCTGTCTCCAGCAATTCTGCTGCGGGACTCAACTCTGTGAATTTCGGAGCCTCACGGTGGATGCTCCACCTTTCGTCCGTTTTGATGTCGCCCATCTCGTCAATGGGCTCACCCAGCACATTCATGATGCGCCCTAATGTTGCCTCACCGACAGGCACAGAAATTGGAGCGTCTGTATTGTCTACTTCCAGGCCTCGTCTTAATCCATCTGTAGACCCAAGCGCGATTGTTCTCACAACACCATCCCCTATTTGCTGCTGTACTTCCAGCGTCGTACTGACATCTTCTCCTTTTACCAACAAAGCGTCATATACCTTGGGGATTGATTCACTCGGAAATTTCACATCGACCACGGCGCCGATGATTTGTATGATGTTTCCAGAACTCATTTCTTCTGTTCCTCTATTAATATCCCAATAAATACGTTTAACTTAAACTGCAGCTGCACCACTGACGATTTCGGATAACTCCTGTGTAATCGCTGCCTGTCGTGCCTTGTTATAAACCAGCTGCAAATCATCAATCAATGTGCCCGCGTTATCTGAGGCACTTTTCATAGCGACCATGCGTGCTGCCTGTTCACAGGCAATATTTTCAACCACACCCTGATACACCAATGACTCAATATATCGAGTTAACAGGTGATCAAGAACTTCCTTTGCATCCGGCTCATAGATGTAATCCCAGTGATGTTTCAACTCATCTTCATCACTTGCCTGAACTGGTAAAATTTGCTCACTCATTGGCTCCTGCGTCATTGAATTAACGAATTTGTTGGAGATCAGATATAGCCGATCAATCTTTCCTTCGTTAAAAGCATCCAGCATTATCTTTACCGTACCAATCAAAACATCGACCGTTGGTTTATCACCCAGGTGAGTTGATTGACCAATAATCGATCCACCAATACGATTAAAAAAACCAACCGCTTTGGAACCAACCAGACACATATCGATGCCGATGTCCTTATCATCCCACTCTTTCATGCGATTTAACGTATCACGGAACAGGTTTGAATTCAGACCACCACACAGACCACGATCACTGGAAATAATAATGACGCCAACCCGTTTTATCTCCTCACGTTCGGCCAGATAGGAATGCTTATACTCAGGATTAGCATGCCCCAGGTGCGCAATAACATTACGAATCTTTTCCGCATAGGGCCTGGCTGCTTTCATTCGTTCCTGAGCCTTACGCATCTTACTGGCAGCGACCATCTCCATCGCTTTGGTAATTTTTTGCGTATTTTTTATACTGGCTATTTTGGTTCTTACTTCTTTTGCAGAAGCCATTTATCTGTGTCTCATCTTTAATTAATTCAGTTTAATTATCAGGTTCAATTAATACCGGGAATTACCATGAATGATTTTTCTTGAAGTCTTCTATACTTTCCTTGAGTGAAGCTTCAATTTCATCACTATAGTCACCACTTTCATCAATCTGCTTCATCAGATCTGCACGCTCACTATGCATAAAACTATGTAACGCATCCTCGAAAGCAATTACCTTTTCAAGTTCAACATCATCCAGAAAACCATATTCAGCCGAAAACAGACTGACAGCCATTTCAGAAATACTCAGTGGGGAATATTGTCTCTGCTTCATCAGCTCCATCACGCGTTGACCGCGTTCCAACTGTGCACGTGTCGCATCATCAAGATCTGACGCGAACTGGGCGAAAGCAGCCAGTTCACGATACTGGGCAAGTGCCAGACGAATACCACCGCCCAGCTTTTTAATAATCTTGGTTTGGGCGGCACCACCCACACGAGACACAGACAGGCCCGCATTAATCGCAGGACGGAAACCGGAGTTAAACAAATCAGTTTCCAGGAATATCTGGCCATCGGTAATAGATATGACATTGGTCGGCACGAATGCAGATACGTCACCTGCCTGCGTTTCAATAATAGGCAAAGCTGTCAGTGAACCAGTTTGGCCCTTGACCTTACCACCTGTGATTTTCTCAATGTAATCTACGCTCACACG
>CAZDFI010000031.1:11085-11316 GCA_964504725.1 uncultured Enterobacteriaceae bacterium | reverse complement strand
CGTTCCAACAGGCGTGAGTGCAAGTAGAACACATCGCCAGGATATGCTTCACGACCTGGCGGACGTCTCAGCAATAGTGAAATCTGACGATATGCCCAGGCTTGTTTGGTCAAGTCATCATAAATAATCAGTGCGTCCTCACCAAGGTCGCGGAAATATTCACCCATTGCACAGCCAGCATAAGGCGCAACGTATTGTAGTGCCGCAGAATCCGAGGCACTTGCTGAAACC
>CAZDFI010000031.1:0-11075 GCA_964504725.1 uncultured Enterobacteriaceae bacterium | reverse complement strand
GTTCTTCCAGCTTGCGAATCACTGCCGCAACCGAAGAAGCTTTCTGCCCAATCGCGACATAGACACATTTAATGCCAGTGCCCTTCTGATTGATGATGGTATCCACCGCAACAGCCGTTTTGCCTGTCTGTCGATCACCAATAATCAATTCACGCTGTCCACGTCCCAAAGGCACCATGGAATCAATTGATTTAAGCCCTGTTTGTACCGGCTGATCAACAGATTTTCTGGCGATAACACCCGGGGCAATCTTCTCAACCGGGGAGCTTTCTGTGGCATTAATCTCACCTTTACCATCAATTGGATTACCCAGTGCGTCAACAACACGACCCAGCAATTCCCTGCCCACAGGCACCTCAAGAATACGCTGCGTACACTTGGCTGTATCACCTTCGGAGATATGCTCGTAGGCTCCCATGATTACAACACCGACTGAATCACGTTCAAGATTTAACGCCAAACCGAAGGTATTGCCGGGGAATTCAATCATTTCACCCTGCATGGCATCGCTTAAACCATAAATTGTTGCAATCCCGTCTTTCAAACTAACCACGGTACCTTCGGTACGGGCCTCGGTTTCAAGATCCAGACCCTGTATTTTCTTCTTAATCAGATCACTGATTTCTGTTGCACTGATGGACATGCTTATTCCTCATCTACCATTTTTTTTCGTTTATACCGCTAAAATTTTTCAAAATTAACTATTAAAATATATTAACTGGTCATCTGCGTCGCCAATGCCTTCAGGCGACCTCTTACCGAAGCATCGATGACTGTGTCACCTGCCCGTATTACCACACCGCCGATTAACGAATCATCAACTTCGTGGGCGATTTCTACTTTTCTACCTAGACGTTTTGCCATCACCTCGGATATCGTGGCTTGCTGTTCCGGTGCCAGTTCATAGGCTGAGGTCACACCAACCTCAATCACGCCTTCGGCTTCAGCTCGAAGTTGCTCATACAATCTGTTTACTTCAGGGATGATCGTCAGCCGTCCAGCATCAGCAAGCACCTTGACCAGATTGCTACCTGTCTCACTCAATGACTCGCCACACACATCCTGAATAAAATCAGATAATGCGGCAGCATCCAGTTTTGGATTGCTAAGCACTGTTTTCATTTGAGTATCCGTCACAACGACTTCAAGTAGCCCTAACATCTCAGACCACTCGGTCAGCTTGCTTTCTTCACTCGCCGTTTCAAACACGGCTTGAGCGTAAGGTCGGGCAACTGTTGTATTTTCCTGCATTTATTCTGCTTACCTTAAATGAGCTTACAAACTGGCACTGATTTTATCGAGCACTTCGTTATGCGCATTTTTATCGACTTCTCTCATCAATATTTGTTCGGCACCGGCAATCGCCAGGGCTGATACTTCAGCGCGTAATGTATCTTTCGCCTCTTGACGTTCCTGTTCAATCTCAACTCTTGCTGCGTGCAGAATGCGCTCACCTTCTTCACGCGAATCATCTTTGGCTGCCTCAACAATCTCATCATGACGTTTTTGTGCCTGATCGATGAATTCCCTGGATTTTTCTTTACCTTCGCGCAGAATTTTAGTCGCTCTCTTCTCTGCAAGCTGAAGCTCATGATGACCTTTTTCTGCTTCAGCAAGACCGTCTGCAATCTTCTTCTTACGCTCGTCCAAAGCATTCATGATAGGTGCCCAGACATACTTCATGGTGAAAACCACAAACAGGAAGAAAAAGACTGATTGGCCGATTAAGGTAGCGGTAATATTCATACTAGACCCTCTGTATCCGGTTGGATATTTCTAACCGTCAGTTAAGCAGCGACTGCAAACAGTATGTACAATGCGATACCCACTGCAATCATCGGTACAGCATCAACCAGACCCATGACGATGAAAAATTGTGTGCGCAACATTGGAATCAGTTCGGGCTGACGAGCAGCACCTTCCAGAAAACGACCGCCGAGAATACCGATACCGACAGCAGCGCCCAAAGCGCCCAGCCCCATCATAAGACTACCAGCAATATACAATAGTGCTTGTTCCATTTTTGTCTCCTCTTACTTATTTAATGAGTAATACTAAAAATATAATTATTAAATCTAATAATGCACCCTAGTGGTGCTCCTGATGCGCCATCTCCATGTAGACGATTGTCAACGTCATGAAGATAAACGCCTGCAAGGTAATAATTAGAATGTGAAATATGGCCCAGAGTATTTGTAAAACCCCACCAAATATTCCCATGCCCCAACCAGCACTATACATCAAGGCAATCAAGATAAAGATGGTTTCACCCGCATACATATTTCCGAATAGTCGCAATGATAATGATAACGGCTTGGCGATAAGGGACACACCTTCCAACACCAGGTTGACGGGCATTGCCCATTTACCAAATGGCTGGAAGGCCAGCTCACCAAGAAATCCACCGAGACCTTTGATCTTGATACTGTAATAAATCATCAAAAAGAAAACGGCAAATGCCATACCGAAGGTAATATTTGGATCGGTGGTCGCTACTACCTTGAAATAGACGTGGTGTGGATCCATGCCTAATACATAATGGCCAAACAATTGTGCCAACATTGGCAACCAGTCTACAGGGATCAAATCCATCAAGTTCATCAGGAATACCCAGCAAAAAATTGTCAAGGCCATGGGGGCAACTAAATCATTTTTGGCACTGAATGAACCACGAACACTGCCATCAACAAACTCAACAATCCACTCAACAAAATTTTGTAGCCCGCCAGGGACTCCTGCCGTCGCCTGTTTGGCTGCCTTACGGAAGAAGTAGAGAAAAAACAGAGCGAGAAAAATAGACCAGGCAAGAGAATCCAGTTGTAAGGCCCAGAATCCCATTTCCTTGATTTCATCGGCATCGTGGGCAATGCCCCACGAACCATCCGCATGCTTACCGAAGGTGAGATTGGTCAGGTGATGTTTTATGTATGCAGTTGAAGTTAAGCCTTCAGAAGACATTTAATTTATCTCAATTATTATTAAATCTTTTTTTCCAGTTTTTACTCAATATGGCCAAACCTGCCATATTTACAATCATTATCAGTATGTACGTCGCGAATAATGAAATAGCGTGCAATTGCTTTATCAGCGCAAAGCAAAGCGCAAACATCACCACGGTTAATAACAGTTTCATGGTCTCGCCGTAATAAAACAGCCTTGCAATTGCAAATGGATTTTCCTGATCCATGTCCCTGAACACACAAATGACGAAATAAATATTCGGCAAAATGTAAACCGCGCCGCCTAGTAACACAGAATAGGCCAATACCAGCCCATAATATATGTATGACAGGAGCGCTATCACAACCGTAATGACTAGCTGAACATAAACTAATCTAAATGCAGTGGTTCTATTTTTTATTATTTCTCTATTACCGCTCAACCACTGCTTCTCCGAGATTTTAACAACTGTCGATGCCAGTCTTCGGAATTACCCCATGCCACTAATTTGGGGCTGAAAAGCTGGTTCCTCCAGCGTAAGACCCTGATTATAATCAGCTAAGCATGGGTTATCAACGGCGATGATGAATAAAGCACATTAATTTATTGATAAATACTGCACGTAAACAAGCAGCTACTTTATTTTTTTCAATATTCCGTTTAGTTCGTCCAGAGAATGGTAGCGAATCTCCAAGATCCCCTTACCGCTTTTGTGATGCTTAATAGCCACTGCTGCCCCAAGGCGCCCAGATAAATCTTCCTGCAAACTTCTCAGATTGGGATCCAACCTGGATGAAGTTGAGGTTTTTTTACTGCCTTTTGACTGCGCCCCTTTGCCTTTCAGTTTCTTCACTAGCTGTTCTGTCGCCCTGACTGATAAGCCTTGCTTTACGACCTTTTTTGCTATTTCTACCTGATTTGCGATATCCAGAGCCAGAATCGCCCTGCCGTGACCCATCTCAATCTTTCCGGTCTCTAATAATTTTTGTACGTCAACATGAAGTTCCAACAGTCGAAGCAGGTTGGAAACCGATGAACGTGATTTGCCAACCGCTTCAGCAGCAGCGTCATGCGTCATTTCGAATTCCTGTAACAAGCGGGAAAGTGCGCGCGCCTCGTCCATGGGATTCAGGTCTTCACGCTGGATGTTCTCGATCAGGCCCAGACACATTGCCGTCTGATCTGATACATCTTTAATGATGGCGGGTATTTCATGCAATTCCGCTATCTGTGTTGCCCGCCAACGACGTTCACCAGCGATAATTTCGTAGTTTCCAGTGCTCCTTTGTGGTCTGACCATAATAGGCTGTACCACGCCTTGTTCCCGAATTGAGTTAGCCAGATCTTCTAGTGCTTGTGAATCCATTTCCATACGTGGCTGATACTGGCCACGGACAACGATATCGATGGGTAGCATGCGCAACTGTTGATCCAGATTTGAGTCGTTGCTTTCCATACCGCTTCTAGTCGACAGCAATGCATCCAGACCCTTACCAAGACCTCGTTTTTTCATCTACGCTAGTACTCCTCCAAGCTGATATTGACGGGTTCAGGCAGCAGCACTTTCACGTCTAAGCATTTCACCGGCCAATGCAAGATAAGCCAATGCTCCCCGTGAAGCTTTATCGTACTTGATGATTGGCAGACCATGACTCGGTGCCTCAGCCAATCTGACATTCCGGGGGATAATTGTACGATAGACTTTCTCACCGAAATGTTCCAATAACTGGGCTGACACTTGTGTTGCCAGATTATTACGTGGGTCATACATGGTACGTAACAAACCTTCAATCTTGAGTCTCGGGTTTAAATATTTGCGAATTTTTTCAATACTCTCGAGCAAAGCCGACAGACCTTCAAGGGCGTAATATTCACATTGCATCGGAATGATCACAGAAGTTGCTGCCACCAATGCATTGACAGTCAACATATTCAATGATGGGGGGCAATCTATAAAAATGAAATCGTAATTTTCCTTAATTTCATCGATTGCATTACGCAATCTTATCTCTCTGGCCAATTCTTCAAGCAATCCTACCTCAGCCCCGATCAAATCAGCATTTGCTGGTAATAAATCGTAACCTCCTTCGTCAGATTTCGTCAGTACCTCGATAATGGTTTTCTCGCCCATCAATACATCAAACGAAGAAAGCACAAGCGCCCTCTTATCAACACCACTACCCATCGTGGCATTGCCTTGAGGATCCAGATCAATCAACAGCACACGCCGCTTGGTGGCCGCCAATGATGCGGCGATATTGACACTGGTCGTCGTCTTTCCGACACCCCCTTTCTGATTCGCTACGGCAATGATCTTGGTCATGGCTAATTATTATTCTAATGACATCATTCTTTTACATGGCCAAGTATTATGGCACAGACAGCCTGAAAGTGTAGCGAGGTGTGTAGCACTTGGATAACGCATGGATTAACGTTTAGGCACAATTTCTACCAGACTCCTGCCTCCCGTGATACCGGGCACTACTAATGGAATAATCCTTGTTGAAACAGCTTTTGCAGAGAGCTCAGATATTTCGTTTTCTAGTTCAGGGCCTTTCATGGCGAGCAGAATACCTTCCGGGGCAAGCAAGTGATGACTACAATCGAAGAAGGCAGCTAATGAAGCAAAGGCGCGTGAAACAATCGTTGAAAATATGTTTTCAGATTCATAGTGCTCAACGCGGCAACAAATGACTTCCACATTTTTCAAATTCAATGTCAAAACCGCCTGTTGTACAAACCGTGTTTTCTTGCTGTTCCCATCCAGCAAGACCCAGTGTGTATCCGGCCTTGCCAGTGCCAGGATAATACCGGGTAAACCAGCGCCTGTACCAATATCCAAGCATTTATTTCCTTGGCACTCATCACCGTGTATAAATGGCAAAACAGCGAGGCTATCCAGGATATGGTAAGCAATCATTTTTTCCGGATCACGAACAGCTGTCAGGTTGTAAGCTGAATTCCACTGAACTAATAATTCAATATAAGACAGGTAAGCTTGCAAGGGTAAATCATCGTCAGCCAGATCCATTGCTTCAACACCTTGCTGAAGTTTGACGAATAATGAATCAGACATAAATATTACTTACTTAAGCCTGTCATTTCTTAACTTCAGATTAAGTATCATGGGGTCAGACTCTGGGCGATCCCCTCTAAAATCAGGCATCATCCCACTGATGTTTAAGTAACAAATATTGGAATTTCTGTCCGCCCATCTTTTCAAACTCAGGATAAATGAAGTGTTGCTCTCATCTGTTGATGCAAAATTCGCACGATTAATATACTTTTTTTTTCTTCTTTAAAGTAGATTGCATGTTTCTGGAAAAGTGCCCGCCTGAAACCAGGACGGATATCATCAACGGCAAAGGCCAGGGCAGGTAATTCAGCCAATTCGAGTATTTTTTCTTCTATTCCTCGTAAATAGGTATCTGCTTGTAATTCACCAAACTGGTGAAAAGTGTAATTGTATATTGATAATAAATCGTCAACCGCTTTTTTGGTAAGACGATATTGGCTCATTTTTTCAGTTTTCGTTTGGCCTTGTTTATAATCTTGCCAATGGTCATATCCGATACTCCACTTTGCTCTCCTTCGATTAAAGCCAAACGAATAGCTTCGGCTTCACTCTGGTTATGACGGATTAAATCGCGCAAATAATCACTTGCATTCGCATAATGTCCACTCTTGATTTGTGTTTCTACCCATTCACGCATTTCATCGGGCATTGAAATATTCATAGTTGCCATAAATGACTGCACCTCTGATTCTATCTTTAAAGTATAACCACTATGGCAAAGATTGGCAATGTTTGCCACGCTTACTTTACTTAAGGGCTCAGGCTCGTTGATATTGATTCAATGATTGCTGAGATCCCTTCAAGCAGTTTCCTTAAACTGAAACTGCCGTTTCTTAAGATGAATGCGTAACAAGGAAATGGCCGCCGGTGTCATACCGGGGATACGTGATGCCTGGCCCAGGCTATGGGGTTTATGTTCACTGAGTTTTTGTATAACTTCATTGGATAAACCAGTCACTTGACTAAAATCAATGTTCCCTGGAAGCGTGGCTTCCTCATAACTCAGGTTACGTGCAATCTCTGTTTCCTGTCGATCAATATAACCACTGTATTTGGCCTGAATTTCAATTTGCTGAATCACAACATCATCTATTTCGCTGGCGTCAAAATCTGTCAGTGTCATCAGGCTTTCATAATCTACTTGCGGGCGACTTAACAATTGCATCAGACTGTATTCTCTTTGCAATGGCTGACCGAGTACGCGGATAGCTTCTTCCGCCGTTGTGGTTTCAGGTTTCAACCATGTTTTTTCCAAACGCTGTTGTTCTCTTTCAATCGCTTCTCGCTTGTCAGAAAATTTCTGCCAACGATCTTCATCAATCAATCCATGCCCGTGCCCAATCTCGGTTAAACGTAAATCTGCATTATCTTCGCGTAAGAGTAATCGGTATTCAGCGCGGCTGGTAAACATGCGATAGGGTTCGCTTGTGCCTCTCGTTATCAAATCATCTATTAACACACCCATATAGGCTTGATCACGTCGTGGGCTCCAGGGTGATTTATCCTGCGCCAATAACCCCGCATTCATGCCAGCGATCAATCCCTGCGCTGCCGCTTCTTCATAGCCGGTGGTGCCATTGATTTGCCCGGCAAAAAATAACCCGGAGAGATGTTTGGTTTCTAACCAGGGATGTAAATCTCTGGGATCAAAAAAATCGTATTCAATCGCATAACCCGGTCGCGTAATGTGCGCATTCTCAAATCCTTCGATAGAACGCACCATCTCATATTGCACATCAAAAGGCAGACTGGTGGATATGCCATTGGGATAGACTTCATGGGTATTGAGCCCTTCTGGTTCGATAAAGATTTGATGCGAAGCTTTTTCGGCAAAACGTACGACTTTATCCTCCACTGAAGGACAATATCGTGGCCCCGTGCCTTCAATATTGCCATTAAACATAGGCGAACGATCCAGACCCTGACGAATAATCTCGTGGGTCTTTTCATTCGTATAAGTAATATGACACGGCACCTGCTCAGGGTGCTCGTCCGCATGTCCCATGTATGAAAATACAGGAACAGGAGTGTCGCCAGCTTGTTCCTGTAATTTACTGTAATCAATGGTTTTGCCATCAATCCTCGGTGGCGTACCTGTCTTTAATCGTGCGACCCGAAAAGGCATCTCTCGTAAACGACTAGCCAGCGCATTTGATGGCGGATCCCCCGCCCTGCCACCTTGAGACTGCTCATTACCAATATGAATTTTACCTGCGAGAAAAGTCCCGACGGTAAGGATTGTATTCTTTGCGCGGAACTGCAAACCAGATTGCGTGATAACGCCAGTAACGCGATCACCTTCGACAATCAAATCATCAACGGCCTGCTGAAAGATAAACAGATTTTCCTGTGATTCCAGAAACGGCCGAACAGCACCACGATATAAAGCACGATCAATTTGCGCCCTGGTCGCCCTGACGGCAGGGCCTTTACTGGCATTCAAGATACGATATTGAATGCCGCTCTTGTCTGCAGCATGCGCCATCAAACCGCCGAGCGCATCAATCTCTTTCACCAGATGCCCTTTGCCAATCCCACCTATCGCCGGGTTGCAGGACATCTGCCCCAGGGTATCGATGCTATGTGTCAATAATAAGGTACGTACACCCATGCGTGCAGACGCCAGGGCCGCCTCTGTGCCTGCGTGCCCGCCGCCAACGACGATGACATCATATATTCTGGAATCGTGAAACATAAGACCGCGCATTGTAGCGACTGCCTATAAAGAAGAACAGCACTACCCACATTTCCTGAATACTGACAAATCTTGCTTCTATTGCTATGATTACAACTGAACCATAATGAACCGAAATGAACCTTAGAGAAATTTAATGAGTACTGAAGCATTCACAATTCGTTCTGATAGCAACAAAGTCAGAAAACTTGACCAACTGGCGAACAAACTGGATCGCTCCCGCAATTATCTGGTGAATCAAGCCATCGAACAATACCTGGATATCAATGCCTGGCAAACCCAGCAGATCAAACAAGGGATTAAAGCTGCCGACGAAGGCCGGTTTGTAGATGATGCAGAAATGGAACGTGTGTTTAATAAATACAAAACACCTTAACAATGCAAATTATATGGACGGAACCAGCTGCGAAGGCATTGGAGCAAATTCAGGATTACATTGCCAATGACAATCCTGCTGCCGCTTATGAGATAGCTGTGACAATCAGGGTTGCGGTACAAAACCTGAGTTTACACCCAAAAACAGGTCGAACAGGACGTATCATAAATACTTATGAATTGGTTATTTCAGATACCCCTTATATCGTAGCTTACAAAATCAAGTCCAGAGAGATTCATATCCTGAGCGTATTCCATACTGCACGAAAATGGCCAGAACATTTCTAAATTAATCTGAAATTGGGCTTTCAATTAATCGAATCGTATTTATTTTGCCTGATACCGCTAAAACCTGGCGGAATGATGAAAAACCTGCGATATGAAACGTGTTGATTAACCACGCATATGCATGTTTTTCACATCGACATAATGATCAGCAGAATATTCAAGTGACTTTAATTCATCTTCATTGAGTTCCCGTATCTGCTTAACCGGAGTTCCAACATAGAGATGGCCACCTTCCAGTTGCTTCCCCGCTGGCACCAGACTGCCGGCACCAATAATCAGCCTGTCTCCTAAAACCGCGCCATCCATAATCGTAGCTGACATGCCGATGAGGCAATAATAACCAATGGTACAGGCATGCAATGTTGCGCGGTGTCCGGCAGTGACGTAATCACCTATCGTTAAGGGGAAACCTCCTGGAGTGTATTTACCGTCATGCGTGACATGACAAATACAGGCATCCTGAATATTGGTGCGCTTGCCAATGGTAATCTTTTGTACATCTCCCCTAACCACCGTCATGGGCCAAATCGAGGAATCTTCGCCTATGGTCACATCACCAATCACAAGGGCACTTTCGTCTACAAAGGCCGAATCAGCTACAGTTGGTGTTTTGCCTTGCAGGCTTCTAATTGTCATCGTGCATTCTCTAAAAGTAGTTATAACTTAAACCCTGATTCTTCATCCACATTACTCGTTTGTCGAGTAGCAAACAAAAAAAATATGAGAAACATCAAACAATAGCCGGAAAAACGCTGACAGTTTTCAGCAAGAGGTCTAGAGAGGATCTAATTATAAGCAGGAGTTTTATAACTTGTCTGGCGGTGGCACGTAATGCCACCACCAGAGCTTGTTTTAAGTAGTCAAAGGTTTAAGTGTGATTTCCTCACGATGTTTTTTTTGTCTTCCTTCTTCTGTGGCGTTATCTGCAATTGGTAGCGATTCGCCATAACCGGTGGTCATAAGCCTTTCCAATATCACACTTCTTGCCCTGTATGTGTCACGAATACTGAAGAATAAAACAGGGATAAAAGTAAGGGCAGGATGCGACCACAGCATCCTGCCCTTTTCCTTGCCCATTTATTTAGCAGGCGATTTTGCAAGCGCCCGCTAAAACAGACTTAGAACAAGATAATATCCGAGGCGTCGATTTGATTGACACCCGTGCCGACACCGGTTATGTCGCTCATCACCGCTACTGTCTCGTTGGCAAAGCCCTCCTCGCCCGTCTGATGGTGGAAAAACAACTTGCCCTCATCGAAATAGAAGAAGGTGGAGGTTGGGGTTTGATTCTCACCGGTGGCGGGTACGAAATCGGCCTTGATAGTCGTCACATGCCCGCTAGTGGTTTCCACGCCGAATTCTCCGCCATCAAATTTCAGGACATCGCCTTCACTACGGTCAAAGTCAGTGATGGTGTCGCCAATCTCGTCTATATCGTACCAGCCGAAGCTGTCTTCCCCGACACCGCCCTTGAGGGTGTCATTGCCGCTGCCACCCCACAGGATATCGTCCCCGATACCGCCCTGAAGAGTGTCATCACCGTTGTTACCTTCCAGCGTATCGTTCCCGGCACCGCCCTTGACCAGGTCATTGCCGCTACCGGCATACAGATGATCGTCCCCGACACCGCCCCTGATCAGATCATTGCCATCACCACCTTCCAGCTCATCATCGCCCTCACCGCCCTTGAGAGTGTCATTA
>CAZDFI010000030.1:25709-27254 GCA_964504725.1 uncultured Enterobacteriaceae bacterium | reverse complement strand
TTGCATAAGCACTGTATCGGCAGGCCTCAGATCATTTGCCAGGACAATATAGCCAGACAGTCCCTGATCAGGTTTTTCATGCTGCAAAGGTGTTTGGTTGAGTAGAACACGCTGGATACGATTAACCACGTAATCCACATCATCTTTGCGCGTGCGTAAATAGGCGTCATCCATTTCGTCAAACACTGTCACCAGAGCATCGCGTTGAAGTTTAAGAGCCCACTCAGCATTACAGGAAAGCTCCTTTATCAAGCGCATCGGTTCTTCAGTCAGGGCAACATCATCCAACATCAACAGGTGCGTATCGATAAAGGCTTCTATGTCCGCGCTGGTAGACACTGGGATATGTTCGCGAATGGCCCGGAGTTGTTGTCGTGCATGTGTCAGCGCATCTTCAAATCGTTTTATTTCGTCATTAATCAGATGACTCTTTATACTGTACTCACGAATATCCAGTTGGTCACGTTTAACGATATGAACCTTGCCTATGGCGATCCCTTTTGACACGCCCATTCCGTGCAAAGCGATCGTCATTCGCCTTCTCCAAAAAGATCCAGCACCAGATTTTCTAATGTGTCCAGCGCCTGACACGCATCACTGCCATGCGTAATGATTTCAATTTCTGTGCCCTTGCCGACCGCCAACATCATTACGCCCATAATACTTTTGCCGCTGACTTCCCTGCTGCCCTGTTTAATATTTATTTCGCAGCCGAAGCCGGAGGCAACCTGAACGAATTTAGCCGCCGCACGTGCATGCAATCCGAGTTTATTGATGATGGTAACTGTTTTGCTTGGCATAACTATTTTTCTAATATTATCCTTCTGGCATTATTCTTGAGATGCCATCCTGGCCTCCGCTAACTGCTTTTTCCGATAGTTCCAGCAGTGTGAGTTGAGGATAGTTGAGCACCCGAATCAGCATTGAGAGATTCAAACCGGAAACAACCTCTACCTGTCTTTGTGAGGTAAGTTTCTGTGCAATATTGCAGGGTGTAGATCCATACAGATCTGTTAATATCAAGACACCCTCTCCAGTATTCAGGGTTTTAATCTGTTCGGCAGCATCATCCATGAGTTGATCTGGATCGCAATCACGAGAGGCTGTTAATAATTTGGTTTGCAGGGGGCAGCTGTCCAGCATCAACGTGGCAGTGCCGAGTAATGCAGGACCGATACCATCATGACTGATAATCAAAATACCAACGCTCATAAAAACTGTGTCCTTTAGAGTTCTCTGTGACTGATAATGACGTGTTTATCCTGTTTCCTAAAGCAACCACCCAGCTTTTCTGCTAAATAAACAGACCGGTGTTGCCCCCCGGTACAGCCGATGGCGAAGCAAAGGTAACTGCGATTATTAGCTTCAAAATGTGGTGTCCAGTAGGAAATAAATCTTTTTAGTTGTGTAAATAGTTCTATTGTCAGATCTTGTTTTTCCAGAAAATCAATCACCTGGTGGTCCTTGCCAGTAAACAACCGAAGATCTTTTTCCCAGTAGGGATTAGGCAAGCAACGCACGTCAAAAACAAAATCAGCGTCTCTG
>CAZDFI010000030.1:19491-25699 GCA_964504725.1 uncultured Enterobacteriaceae bacterium | reverse complement strand
ACCATGTTTATAACCGAAGGAAACAAACTGTATGGACAAGGCCTCTGATTGATGGTTTACGATCTGTTCTCGTACAAGGTCACGTAATCCATACATGGATAACAAACTGGTATCGATGCGTAAGTCTGCACAGTCAGAAAACTGTTCCATGATACCGCGTTCTTTATCAATGGCTTCTGTCAGGGAAATAGTATTTGATGAAAGAGGGTGCTTGCGCCTTGTTTCACCGTATCTTTTAGTCAAAACATCATCATTCGCTTCTATATAGATCAATTCAACATTGAGGTTTTGTTTTTTAAGCAATTCTATTGATTTGGGGAACGTGGCAATCATGTGTTCAGGGTTTCTGGCGTCAATACCGACGGCGATTTCTTCTGCCGGGATGGTGTCGGGGTCAGACAGTTGATGACCAAACTCATTTAGGAGGCCAATTGGTAGATTATCGATGCAGTAGAATCCAGAATCTTCAAGGGTATGTAAGGCAACAGTTTTGCCAGCACCTGAAAGGCCGCTGATAACAATCAGCCGTTGTTTATTATTTGGCATCATTTTTATCTTTGGCAATCATGGTTTGCTGTCTTCCTGTAAATACATCAGAAGCGTTATAACCGCTGATACGTAACATATGGTTTCTTGCAGCACATTCCAGCAAAACGGCAAGGTTTCTGCCTGGCGCGACTGGCAAGGTAATTTCCGGTATTTCCATATCCAGAAGGTTCTGCGTTGTATAGCTGCCTTGCAGCCGATCTATCTGTTTAATGCTTTCCTTGCTTAATGGTTCCAGTCGAATGATGAGCTTCAGATATTTGTTGATTTTGATCGCGCTATCGCCGAACAATTCACGAACGTTGATAATGCCAAGTCCCCTAACCTCTAGAAAATCTTGCAGTGCAACCGGGCATGTGCCATTGATGATGTCCGGTGCAATGCGGGAAAATTGGGGGGCATCATCAGCCACAAGGCGATGTCCGCGAGTTATCAATTCCAGCGCCAATTCACTTTTCCCGACGCCGCTTGGGCCTGTTATTAATACCCCGATGGCATGAACTTCCATATAAACACCATGCAGCGTTAAAACATCGGCAAACAGATTGTTCAGGTAGTAACGTAAAGAATCTGTGAGTTTATTACTGGTTAACGGCGAACTGAAAAGTGGAACACCATATTCGTTACATTTTCTCTTCAGAAAAGCGGGCACAGTTTTGTTGTGAGAAACAATAATGCATGCAGGATTTGGTGTGAATAACTGACGGATGGCATCCTGTTTTGAAATGCTTCTCAGTCCTTCATAGTATTTCAGTTCCGTGCCACCAAAAATCTGAATCTGATGGGGATGAATCAGATTTAGGTAGCCAACCAGAGATTTTGTTTCTGTTGTCTTTCCTTTGTTAGAGCTTTTCTTTTTTCTCTTATTTTTAGATGTAGCAGTCTGGTTATCTTTTGCTTCTTCGGGAAGAATTAAATTTTTACCGCCTTGCTGGCCAGAAATCCATTGCAGGCCATATTTCTCGGAGTGACTGTCAAAGAGTTCTTTTACCGTAATTTGACTGGTCATCTCCGGCATAATGATTACTCTGTAAGTATTTTGAATATTCCGTCAGTGGTTAATCCCGATCTTAGCTGTTCAAGTGTTTCAGTGTTACTAAACATTTCAGCCAGATGGGACAGTATTTGTAGATGCTCATCGGTAGAATCTTCCGGGACAAGCAGCGCAAACAAGAGGTCGACAGGCGCTTGATCTACAGCATCGTAATTAATTCCATATTGTAATTGCATAAAAGCGGCAATGGTTTTTTTGCCTCCTTTCAATCTGCCGTGTGGTATCGCGATACCATTACCAAGTCCTGTGCTTCCTAATTTCTCTCTGGCCAGCAGGCAATCTAAAACTTCGATGTAACCAAGTGTAGAATCTTTATTAGCCAGAAGTTTAGACAGTTCTTCAAGTGCCGTTTTTTTACTCGTCAATGTTTGACCACAAAGGATACTGTCAGAAGAAATTATTTCTGATATTTGCATAATTTTTTATCGTATTTATGTTTGAATATCAGCCTATGTTTCTCTGAGCGGCCTCATTATTTTTAAGCCCTTCTCCGCGATGATGATCTTTCAGTTTTTCTTTGTGCTTCTTGATTTGACGATCAAGCTTGTCTGTCAGACTATCGATGGCCGCATACATATTTTCATCTTCTGAGTCTGCGTAAACCTGTCCTCTACTTACATGAATGGTGGCTTCTGCCTTTTGCCTTTCTTTTACTACTTCGAGGATGACATGGACATTTGTCATGTTATCGAAGTGCCTTTCAAGACGTTCGAATTTATCTTCTACATAGGCGCGTAAAGCGGCAGTTATATCGACATGATGTCCAGTGATATTGATTTGCATATTTAACTCCTGCGGGTTTTGGTAATCTTTATTATGTTTAATTCTGGCCTATTTATTTCAGGCAAGCCGCTTTCTTTCATTGGAAGGTGGGATTGCCATGGCCTCCCTGTATTTTGCCACCGTTCTACGGGCAACATTAATTCCCTGATCTGATAATACTGATGAAATTTTACTATCACTTAGAGGTTTTAGGGGTGTTTCAGCAACGATTAATTTTTTAATGACTGCACGGATCGCTGTTGAAGATGCTTCACCACCATGGCTTGTGCTCAAATGGCTTGAGAAAAAATATTTGAGTTCGAAGATGCCTCGTGGTGTGTGCATATATTTACGTGTCGTGACCCTTGAAATGGTCGACTCATGCATGTCCAGTGCTTCCGATATATCATGCAAAACCATTGGTCTCATGGCTTCCGCCCCATATTCAAGGAAGGCGCGCTGTCGACCAACAATGCATGTTGCAACACGTAACAAGGTTTCGCTCCTGCTCTGCAGGCTTTTGATGAACCACCTGGCTTCTTGTAAGTGAGACTTGAGGGACATATTGTCTTCGCTATTATCTGCCCTGCGTATCATATTAGCATAGCTGGTATTCACCCTTAAGTGTGGTATTAATTCCGAGTTGAGTTCTACTCTCCAGCGGCCTTTAACCTTTTTCACATACACGTCCGGTGTAATGTATTCTGTGTGTGCTTCGTGTATATGCCCTCCCGGGCGCGGGTTCATAGTCTGGATCAAGACGATAATATCCTGTAGCTTTTCCTGATCCAGTTTGAGTTTCCTCATGAGCTGATTAAAGTCTCTGCGGGCAAGTAAATCAAGATGCTTTGAGACAAGCTCAATCGCCAGGGCCAGAAAGGGTGTATCCTTGTCGCGCTGACGTAGTTGTAACAACAGGCACTCTTGTAGATTTCTGGCGCCAACACCCGTTGGTTCCAGCGCCTGAATCATATGCAGCACTGCCTCTATTTCGTCCAGCTCAATCTCTGATCCATCATCTTCCCTTTTTTCGCCAGCTGTTCCTTTAGTCTTTATTTCATCACTCAGTGAGGCATGAATATCATCAAGATCACAATTTAAATAACCATCGTCATCCAGTGCATCAATGATTGTGGTGGCAATGGCTTTATCGGTATCACTAATGGGCATTAGATTTAATTGCCAAAGTAAATGCTCTTTTAGTGTTTCGTTATTATAATTTTGATTTTCGTAATTAAGTTGTGAATTTTCATAATTGGTGGAAATATTGCCGCTGTTTTCATTCGCGCTGCTTTCATAGGTATCTTCCCAGACACTATCTACGGCCAGTTCATCGGGGATATTTTCCAGCTCGGGTGCAGATATAATGTCCTGAGTTGCATCCAGGATATTTTCTGTCGGCGAGGGACTTTCTTCTGAATTTTCTGAACCAGACTGTTCTTCGGAGGACTCCTCATCTGTCTCTAGCATCATGTTGGATTCCAGTGCTTCCTGAATCTCAACCGATAATTCCATGCTTGATAGTTGCAGCAAACGAATTGCCTGTTGCAGCTGTGGTGTCATGGTTAGATTGTGGCCAATCTTGAGCTGAAGTGATGGTTTCATACCCCAAGTGTAACCCAAAAAATTGGTTTGTAGATGAATTGGAACAAATTTGCAATGGTAAATTGTGTGGTTAATATTGGACAGCACTACAAACTAAAATGATCACCTAGGTAGACTTCCCTGACTTGTTCGTTTTCAAGTATTTTATCGGGAGTTCCTTCTGCAATGATGCGCCCATCATTGACGATATAGGCGCGGTCGCAGCTGGATAATGTTTCACGTACATTATGGTCAGTGATGAGAATACCGATGCCATGTTGACTAAGGTAACGGGTAATTCTTTGAATATCATTGACTGAAATTGGATCAATGCCGGCAAAAGGCTCGTCAAGCAATAAGAATTGGGGCGCTGCCGCTAAGGATCTGGCGATTTCCACGCGCCTGCGTTCGCCACCAGAAAGGCTTGTGCCAATATTGTTACGCAGATGAGTAATATGAAATTCTCGCAACAGGTTTTCAAGTCGTTGTTTGGCTTTGCTTTCGCTCAAGTTTGGTCGTGTCTGCAGAATAGCCATGATATTTTCTTCAACGGTCAGCCTGCGAAATATGGATGCCTCCTGTGGCAGGTATCCAAGTCCGAGATGAGATCGCTGATCCATCGGTAATCCACTTATCTCACGATTGTTGATATGGATAGTGCCATCGTCGGAATGAATGAGACCAACTATCATATGGAAGCTCGTGGTTTTACCTGCACCGTTCGGTCCCAGCAAACCGACAATTTCACCGCCGTGAACGGTCAGGCTTACATCTTTAACAACCTGTCTGGAGCGGTACGATTTACTGAGGTGTCTAACTGATAGAACACTCATAAAAAATTAATCTTTCTTCTTTTTTGGTTTGATGATAATTTTTACACGTTCACCCGACCCGTTTTTTTGTTTTACGCTACCCCTGGCCTTTACCTTGCTGTTTTCTGTGTCATATTCAATTCTGTTACCACTGAAGCTCAGGCCTTCCTGTTTGAAAGAGGCCTTGTTGATAAGAATCACCAGACTTTTAAGTTCGTAATATTCCATTCTGAGAGCTTCTGCCTCATCATACACTTCACTGTCATCAGGCAATTGTCGGTATGTTGCTGGATTGCCCTCCATGATCAGGGTATCCAGTTCGTCGTCCGTGAAATAGACTGTCATAATATCGCCAGTCATGCGAACGCTGCCTTGAGTTGTTACAACATTGCCGCGATAAATGGAGATGCCTTTTTCGTCATCAAGAACAGCGGTATCGGCCTCTATTTCTATGGGCTGATCCTTGTCTGTTGATAAAGCCCAGGCGCTCCCTGTCAAAAACAGGCTAAAAAACAGGCCTACGCATTGCAATAAGATGTTACGTAAAATTGTGCAGTGTTCAGGGTAAAATTTTTGTATATACATTATTTAATAACTCTAGTCTGTTTTCGCCCAGGTACGCGTTCATACCGGTTGATTTTATCGTGGTTTTCTTGCCAAAGATTGTTGCTGGTTTATCTGTTTCTGCGTATTCCTGATCCATCAGGACGCGAACATCGCTGGTAATAATTTCCAGTTCTCTGTTCCCTTCGTTATCTAATTGTAACAATCTCGTACTACCACTGAGTAGGATAACCTCATTATCTTCTGTAACCCAGCCTTTCTCTGCAGTAATGATTGTTGGCGGTTTGGCGATGCGAAAAATTTCCAGTTTCGGGTTGATGAGTTCTATTGTATTGTCATCTGGATAATGTGCCATGTAATCTGCATAAAGCTTGTTTTTTGGCGAGCCATCCTGATTCATGGTTAATGTCGTCAGGTCGACCATATAATTATCGGGATCGTGGCGTGGCACAGATATGCCAGTAGACCCGGTTTCAGATAAACGGTTCAGCAACCAGGTACTGCCAATCGCGAGCAACGCCAATACAATGGCAATTTTCCAACGCAAAGGTGTCATAGACCGGGAGGCTGTCCGAGAATAGATGTCGTCATGAGGTGAAGCTGTTTTGAATCAGATTTTCCGCAGTAGGTTTTCAATGCTCGGACAACCCCCCAGACAGGCAACCCGGAAACATGAATGCCTGCGCAAATGGTTTTAGTCATTAAGAAAATGTTGAATTTGGGAATCAAGCGACCCTCTCGCATGCATAATTAATTCACATACTTCTCTGGCTGCTCCACGCCCACCATTTTCTTTGCTTACCCAGTGTGCGTTTTCAATGACCAGGGGGTGCGCATCAGCAACTGCTATAGCAAGGCCGACACGACGCATTGCAGGTAAATCAAT
>CAZDFI010000030.1:13423-19481 GCA_964504725.1 uncultured Enterobacteriaceae bacterium | reverse complement strand
AAGTCATCGCCAACGTAGGCTGTTGCTTTTGCCTCAATGCCAAGTTTATCGAGTAAGTCTTTGAGCGCTTTGCCTTTGTCGTTTTGGCCTTGATACACATATTCGATACCAAGCGCGGCCATGCGTTCAGAAACAATACTTGAAGAGCGTCCTGAGATGACTGCAATATGGCAACCCGACTCACGCAACATGACAAGACCGAGGCCATCTCGAGAGTGAAAGACTTTATATTCATCGCCGCTCTCCCCCAATATCAGGCCACCGTTTGTCAGTACGCCATCAACGTCGAAAATGACGAGTTCTATTTGTTTGGCCTTGTCCAGAATACGTTTATCCAGGTTTTTATACATTTTCACACGACTCTCGCTCTCAGCAAGTCATGCATATTTAACAGACCAATTAGTTTGTTTTCCTTATCGACGACAGGCAGTGCGTTGATTCGAGAGCCATCCATAACGGCCAGCGCTTCAGCTGCCAGACAGTCCTTGTTTATAGTTTTACAATTGTACGTCATCACTTCACCAATCGTTGTCCTGTGGACATCAATGTCATTATCAAGCGCTCGCCTGAGATCACCATCAGTAAAGATACCGAGCACACTGTTTTCCTTGTCGACAATGGCGGTTGAACCAAGACCCATCTGAGTCATGATGAGTAAGGCTTCTCTGAGTAAGGTTTTTTCCTGAACTGCGGGTAGCTCCTCGCCGGTATGCATGATGTCATCAACATGCAATAACAAGCGTCTGCCCAACATGCCCCCCGGGTGTGCAATCGCAAAATCATCTGCACCGAATCCTCGCGCTTCCAGTAAAGCAATCGCCAGAGCATCGCCCATAGCCAATGCTGCCGTTGTGCTGGCGGTAGGTGTTAAACCAAGAGGACAAGCTTCTTTTTCTACACTAACATCAATATTGACTGAAGCTGTTTTTGCCAGGGTGGAACCTGTATTTCCTGTCAATGTAATTAGTGGCACACCAAGACGTTTAATGACGGGCAATAAAGTCATGATCTCATCCGTTTCTCCGGAATTTGAAAGCGCTAGGACAACGTCATCATCCTTAATCATACCGAGATCCCCATGACTCGCTTCTCCGGGATGAACAAAAAATGCAGGTGATCCTGTGCTGGCAAGTGTTGCTGCGATTTTGCTACCAATATGTCCAGATTTGCCCATGCCGAGCACAACCACCCTGCCCTTGCAATCGAGCATGTGAAGACATGCCTGAACAAAATTTTCATCGATGCGTTTAAGCAGGTTTTCCAGTCCCTCGGTTTCAGTACTAATCACTGCACGCCCAAGCGTCAGTAATTTTTCCTCTTCTTGTTTTGTATGTTTTTTGCTCATGTCTTTATTCTAACCGCTAAATAGCCAATATTGGTAAGCGATAAAACCAAGGAGCAATACGCTGCCTTCAGTACGATCAAACTTTCCCGAACCATGAATAAAAACCATCCAGCCCATGAGCAGGCTTAGGCCAATCATAACGGGAAAATCACGCACCAGTACCAGTCGGTCAAAATCCGTGGGGTGGATCATACCTGGAATACCGATGACCGCGAGCATATTGAACATGTTTGAGCCAATCACATTACCAATCGCGATGTCGGCCTCATCCTTTTTAACTGCAGTGATGGATGCAGCCAGCTCGGGCAAGCTAGTACCAATCGCAATAATGGTCAGGCCAATGATCAAATCACTCAGGCCGTAATGTTTGGCAACGATGATGGCGCACTCCACTAGCAAATATGCGCCAGCTAATAAAAGGCCCAGGCCCAGAAAAAACAGGAAGATGGATTTACCGATCTTTGATTCCTCTGGCGACTTCTCTGGCAGCTCGTTCTCATATTCACTCAGCAAAGGATCTGTTTTTGCTGATTTTTTCGAAAGAATGATGACAAAAATTATCGCCGCAACGAGCCCAACCAACAGGAACATGGCATTGAGATGACTTAGGTTTTGATCCCACATCAAACTAACTGCCAACAAGATAGCCAAACCCATGATGAAGAATTCACGCTTCAGCGTTTGTGAAGCAACAGTGACGGGCATGAATATGACGGTTAAACCCAGCACCAGGCCGATATTGGCAATGTTAGAACCAATGGCATTACCGATTGCGATCTCGGTTTTACCTTCCAAGGCTGCGATCACCCCAACCAGAATCTCAGGTGCTGAAGTGGCCATGCCGACGATGGTCAGGCCAATCAACAAGGGAGGCATGCCCAGATAGCGAGCAATATTGGCGGCACCGTCAACGAAGCGATCAGCGCCGTAGACCAGAAGAGCCAGACCTGCCAATATTCCTAAATAATTTACTATCATCTGTAAAAACTTGTATTCATTCTTGATCTCATTCTTGATTTCAGGGGATGATGCCAGAAATACGAAAGAACTTCGATAAACAGACTTGAACAATCCTGATATTTTGAATATGACAACGCGCCTGCAGCAACGCCATCATTGGTTAAGTAAGATCATCGGCTCGAAAGAGTATAAACTGGAGTCAGCTTCCGATGATGCCAGCTTTCGACGTTACTTCAGACTGACGCATAATGATGAGACATTCATCGTCATGGATGCCCCTCCAGCGCAGGAAGATTGCAATCCCTTTATCAATGTTGCCAAGCGTTTGCTTGCCGCAGGTATTAATGTGCCCAGGGTCATTGAAAAGGATTTGGAACAGGGATTCTTGCTTCTCAGTGATTTGGGCGATAAGCAATACCTGGATGAGCTGACGGAAGAAAATGCGGATCGATTATATGAAGAAGCTATGCAGATAATTTTTCATATGCAGCAGCAGGCAGACACGACAGAATTGCCGCCTTATGATGAAAAACTGTTAATGCAGGAAATGGAGTTATTCAGACATTGGTTGTTAGAAAAACACATTGGTCTGGAGTTAACAACAGAGACTCAGGGTGTGCTTGATGATGTTTTTAAACTATTGACGAATGAAGCACTCGCCCAGCCGAAAGTCTTTGTGCATAGGGATTATCACTCGCGTAATTTGATGATATGTAATCCCGATGGTTCTGGGGGTTTTCCGGGTAATCCCGGAGTGCTTGATTTTCAGGATGCCGTTTGCGGGCCGTTTACTTACGATTTAGTGTCACTCCTGAAAGATTGTTATATCAAATGGCCAGGCCAACAAATTCAGCGTTGGGTAAACAATTATTTTGAGCAACTTGCAGAGGATTATCCCGATATCGATAAAAATCAGTTTATACGGTGGTTTGACCTGATGGGCGTACAAAGGCATCTGAAGGCCAGTGGAATATTTGCACGCCTTTACCATCGTGACGGTAAATCTGGATACCTGGTAGAGATCCCCAGAACGCTTTCATATATCGTCGATCTGAATGAGGATTACCCTGAATTGCAGGGGCTTATCGCGTTAATTCAAAGGCATGTGTTGAGTTCCAGGCAATGACTTCCATAACAGGAGCATACAACTAGTGCGTGCCATGATTCTGGCAGCAGGCCGCGGTGAACGTATGCGACCACTCACTGACAAGATGCCTAAGTCTATGTTACAGGTAAATGGCAAACCTCTGATTCAATATCATGTTGAACATCTTGTGCAGTCCGGAATCCTCGATATTGTTATTAATCATTCGCAATTTGGTGATCAAATAGAGGGTTATCTGGGTAATGGAAAGATCTGGGGTGCTCGAATAGCCTATTCGCCCGAAGATGAGAATCCCCTGGATACCGCAGGTGGGATAATTGAGGCACTGCCGCTCCTGGGAGAGGAGCCTTTTCTAACAGTGAATGCGGATATCTGGACAGATTTTCCTTTTCAGCAACTCCTTAAGCTTTCAGAGGATCTAGCAAATCACCGGGCCAATTACTTGGCACATATTGTTCTAGTGGATAATCCTGCCCACAACGCAAAAGGAGATTTCTCTTTAAGCGATAACAGAGCGTTTAATGAAGGCGATGTCATGCTGACATTTAGCGGGATTAGTATTTTTAAACCTGAATTTTTCAAAGGCTGTGTTTCTGGTAGAACGCCGCTGGCACCGATGATCCGGCAAGCGGCGTCACAAGGACAGGTATCAGGAAGTCATTACCGAGGGCAATGGCGTGATATTGGCACGCCGAAAAGGCTGCAGGAATTGCGTCAAAATCATAGTTTTGAGTGAGTCCTCACTGTGCTTCATAGCTAGTCTAACTATTATATAGTTCATCAGCCTTTACATAAAGCCCCAAGCCTTTTACCAACGTCCTATCTGAAACAATCTGCCCTTTTCTGAAATATTGCGATGCAACAATTCTTGTGTTAGGGTGTACACCTTTGTGCGTCGCACTAATCTATATGTAGTAGTCAATAAATTTCATGGCACAATATATGGATGATTAAATGAATAAAGCGTATAGTGGCGCCCACGTGCATCGACTGTATGCCGGTAAATGAGGAAGTGTCAGACGAATGTTTGATTTAACGACGATATTGCCGCTAAAGGTTTTATTGTTGACCAGGAACTTGTTATCGACAGCTATCAGTTTGGCACTGGTCATTGTCCCCTTTTCTTCCAGTATTGCGACAGAACTACAACACGCATCAGAAATTGAACTGACAAAGAAAGGTTCACTGCGTGTTCTTTACCAGGATTCAAATAAAGTGCAATCCATTACCCAGAAAGAACATGGGTTGGTCGAACAATTTGCACTGGAGAATCAGTTAACGACTGAGTGGATTGCCATCGAAGAAGATTGGCAACTCATGCAGGCACTTATTAATGGCAATGGCGATATTATTATCGGCCAGGGTGAATCTCTTGCCTCTGGCCTGTCTGATCAAATCAAGTTTACCTATTCCTGGGGAGTAACACGTCAACAGGTTGTTGTGCGTACTGACACAACCCAGATTAGGCGTTTGGAAGATTTGTTTGTTCACCAGGTCGCGCTGAAAAAATCATCTCCCACTTGGTCAATACTTGAGAAACACCTTCAAGAAAATTCAACGATGGATCTGGTCGCGATTCCGGAAGCCAGAACATTAGATGAAATTATGGTGCGTGTTGCTTCAGGTGAATATGATGTGTCCATTGTCGAGAGTGATTATCTAAATGAGTACTTGCCAAAGCATCCTGAGGTAAATGTCGCATTTGATTTTACAAAAGCTGAATCGCGTGCGTGGGCAGTACGCACAGATGCAGAGATGTTGCAAAATCGGTTGGATGAATTTTTGAATAAAAATCATTTGTCTACGATTGTTACTGATGTCCGCCTGGAAGACTTACCAAAAATACAAGAGCGGAAAATGCTGAGGGTGATTACCTATCAAAGCCCAGGCAATTACTTTTTTAATAATGGCAAAATGCATGGCTTTGAATATGGACTCATTAGAAAATTTGCCGATTCAAAAAGATTGAATGTCGATGTCGTAATTGCTAATTCGCACGAACAGATGCGTGAATTATTACTCAGTGGTGACGGCGATATCATTGCAGCGTCATTACCCGAAAATAGTATGCATGATGAAAATATCAAGATGACATCTGCCTATGATTATTCTGCACCTGTCATCATTGGTCGCGATACCGAAAATAGCATGGTCGATATCAGGGATCTTGAAGGTAGAAGGATAGCGCTTGCGCCAGAAAGTCCCTATCTAGGTCTTTTGCAAGGAATACAGCAGCGCGGTATCGACTTTGAAATAGTCGATACTGGTGAAGGTGTAAATACAGAAGAGACTTTGTATCGTGTCACACATGCAATGCATGATTTAACCATATTGGGTAGTCATCAGGTTAAGGCAGAATTGACACGCCAGTATGGTTTGAAACCATTGTTTATATTAAGTGAGCCTTTAGCACACTCATGGGCAGTGAGAGTAAGCGATCACAAACTTTTGGGCGCAGTAAATGATTTTATTGAAAATGAGTATCGCGGTGATACTTACAACGTGCTCTATAGTAAATATCTGTCTCGTCCAAAAAATAGAAAAGATGAGACAAAACTACTCGCTCAAGTTGTTGAAATTTCACCTTATGATGAACTGGTGAAGAAAAATGCCGAACAACATAGTTTTGATTGGCGTTTAATTGTCGC
>CAZDFI010000030.1:8072-13413 GCA_964504725.1 uncultured Enterobacteriaceae bacterium | reverse complement strand
TGCGGAAGGCCTGATGCAAATAATGCCTGCAACCGCCAATGATCTGGGCGTAGAAGACTTAAGTGATCCGAGAAGCAATATTACTGCTGGCGTAAAGTATATGAAAATTTTGCGAGATCAGTTCGAGCAGGAGTTACCGCTTGAAGATAAAACATGGTTCACACTGGCTTCGTACAATGCCGGGTTTACCAGAGTAAAAAATGCACGGGCATTAGCAGACAAAATGGGTCTGGATAGTAATAGATGGTTTGGCAATGTGGAGAAGGCTATGTTGGCTTTGTCCAAACCTTATACTCGAGAGGGTGAGATCCGTCGTTTATGTCGTTGTGGACAGGCGGTTGTTTATGTTCGGGAGATTCGATCCCTGTTTCATAATTATGTCAGGCTGACAGAAAATACTCAAATTGCCAGAGCTGATACCAAGATTAATTCCAGGGACAGGCTAGCGTCACTTTAAATATCAGAGATAGTTAAGTAGTTGTAACGTGCACTAGCAATTGTTCCTACATTGCTAACATTTCCGCCATCCATGGCGGTCAAAAGTGAAGTGCCTTTAGAAGATACTTCAGTACGTTTCACCCTTCACCCTTAACATTTCACATTTTCCCGTTTTCAATTGATTCTCGACAATACCAGTGCTACTGGTATTGTCATTTGTTCAAACTCGTGAATAGAACTCGTGAATAAGTATGAAAAGAACAGGTATAAACACTATAATACGCGCCCATTTCCAACAGCTAGTCTTGAACAGTCCTGGCAGCTGTCATAAGGTAGATAACTCTGATGACCGATGAAGTAACCTCCGTAAGTTTTGCTGACATGAATTTGAGCACGCCATTGATGAAGGCGCTCAAAGATGTTGGCTACGAGAGTCCATCACCTATTCAGGCCGAAACGATTCCTTTGGTGATGGCCGGAAAAGATCTGGTTGGCCAGGCCCAAACCGGAACCGGCAAAACAGCCGCGTTCGCTCTACCGCTACTAACACGTATAGATCTCAAAAAGAAATTACCGCAGGTGTTGGTATTAACGCCGACAAGAGAATTGGCGATTCAGGTTGCAGAAGCATTTCAAACCTATGCAAAACACATCAAAGGTTTTCACGTGATACCTATCTATGGTGGTCAGGATTACAGTATACAGCTTAGGCCCTTAAAACGGGGGGTACATGTGGTTGTCGGCACACCTGGCCGTGTGATGGATCACATGCGTCGTGGCACATTAAAACTGGATGAGCTGGATTGTCTGGTGCTTGATGAAGCTGATGAAATGTTACGCATGGGTTTTATCGATGATGTTGAATGGGTGCTTGAGCAGTCACCAGATCAAAGGCAAATCGTATTATTTTCGGCAACCATGCCTAATGAGATACGTAAGATTGCAAAAAAACATCTACAGGATCCTGAGCAGATAACGATTAAAACTAAAACATCCACTGTTGAAACGATTAATCAACGTTACTGGATGGTCAGTGGTGCACATAAACTTGATGCCCTGACAAGAATTCTGGAGGCGGAAAATACAGAAGGCGTGATTATCTTTGTCCGCACTCGAATCACTACCGTTGAGTTGGCGGAAAAATTACAGGCACGTGGTTATGCAGCTTTTGCCTTGAACGGCGATATACAACAAAAGCAGCGTGAACGTACCATCACACAATTAAAATCCGGCAAATTAGATATCCTGATTGCAACAGATGTCGCAGCACGTGGTCTGGATGTAGATCGAATCAGTCATGTGATTAATTACGATATTCCAAATGAAACCGAAGCCTATGTACATAGAATAGGGCGCACGGGTCGCGCAGGCAGAACGGGTGAAGCGATTTTATTTGTCACACCCAGAGAGCAGCACTGGTTACGCAGAATTGAACAGGCGACCAGACAAAAAATTAAAATGATGGAATTACCATCAACAGACATGATCAACGACAAACGCGTCGCTCGTTTCAAACAAAATATTACCGATGCCCTTGCCAGAGAAGGTTTGGGATTTTATCAAACACTTATTGAAGAATATCAACAGGAACACAATATTCCATCAACAGAAATTGCTGCAGCATTAGCGAGACTGGTGCAAGGGAAAGAGCCCTTGCTGTTAAGGGAGATACCCGCAGGGAAAAAAGATCACAAAAGGCGCGAGGGAAAAGGCAGGAGTGAATCAAAGGGTAGAAGCGAAGCCAGAGGACGGGATGATTCAAGAGGCAGGGGTGAAACAAGAGGAAGCCAGAGATCAGCAAAAAGAAAAGGACAACAAAGAGTCCCTGAAGCAGGCATGGAAACTTATCGCATTGAAGTAGGGCATGACCATGAAGTACAGCCCGGCAATATCGTTGGTGCAGTCGCAAACGAAGCTGGGTTAGACAGCAGAAATATCGGACGCATCGATATTCGAGATAATTACAGCTTTGTTGATTTGCCCGAAGGCATGCCAAAAGATGTGTTTATGGATCTGAAGAAAACCTGGGTCGCAGGCCAGAAACTAAATATTACTCGAGTAAAAGAAGAGAGCGATAAACGAGCGCCTCAGCGAAAAAGTAAATCTGATAAACCTGGGAAATCCAAAAAGCCCCGGACAAAGTCAAAAGCAAAGTCTAAAAAAAAGACAAGGGCAAAAAGAAATAAAGCGTAATCACAAGTTCTTGTAACGTGTTGGATCAGGAATCCCCGCATTCTCAAACCCTTCCTTTCTAAATCTGCAGGAGTCACAAACACCACACGCCTTGCCATCTGCATCTACCTGATAGCAGGAGATGGTTATGGCATAATCAACCTTGAGCTTGTTTCCTTGCTGAATAATTTCTGACTTACTGAGATTGATTAAAGGTGTATGTATCGTAAGCTGTGTCCCTTCAACACCAGATTTTGTTGCCAGATTTGCCATGCGCTCAAAAGCCTGGATATATTCCGGTCGACAATCAGGATAGCCAGAGTAATCCACGGCGTTAACACCGATGAAGATATTATTAATCTTCAGGACTTCTGCCCAGGCGAGAGCATAAGACAGGAAGATAGTATTTCTTGCTGGGACATATGTGATGGGGATGCCTTCGCTTGGAGATTCAGGTACGTCAATCGTACGGTCAGTTAATGCAGAACCACCAATCTGGGTCAGATCCAGATCAATGGTTTTATGTTCGGGAACATTAAAGGCCTTTGTAACCTTTGCTGCAGCATTTAACTCCGCAGAATGTCGCTGACCATAGTTAAAACTCAGAGCATAACATTTATAACCTTGATCTATCGCAATGGCCAAAGCTGTGGCAGAGTCCAGTCCACCGGAAAGAAGGATGACTGCTTTCATGGAATTATTTTCGGACAATTATTTAAAATTATTTGCCTGCAACGTCGCCCCACAAGTATTTATGTAATTGTATCTGTAGTCTGACGGGTAATTCATCTTTTAATATCCAGTCAGCTAATTGTGTGGCTTTTAGTTCTCCATGGCTGGCAGAGAAAAGGACTTCGCATTGATTGTTCAATTTATATTCGCTTAATTTTCCTTTTGACCACTCATAGTCTTCACGGTTACATATGACAAACTTGATCTGATCCTTGTTTGTTATATGTTGCAAATTATCATATAAATTTTTATCGACTTCACCCGAAGCAGGTGTTTTCAAATCTACAATTCTGGCAACACGGCTATCAATATTACTAATATCCAGTGCTCCACTAGTTTCTAATGAAACATCATATCCGGCTTCACAAAGCAGCGTTAATAAAGGTCTGCAATTTTTTTGTGCAAGGGGTTCACCACCTGTAACAGTGACATGTTTGACCTCATAGACAGAGAGATTTTTCATAATATCATCAAGAGTGATCATATTGCCTTCATGGAAAGCATACTCAGTATCACAATAAACACAGCGAAGCGGACAGCCAGTGAGTCGTATAAAAATGGTGGGTAACCCAACTCGACTGGTTTCACCCTGAATCGAGAAAAATATTTCATTGATCTTCAGGGTTAGATTATGGCTTTGGTCGTTGTTCGTTTGAGATAGTGACATATTGAATAGGTCGGTAAAGTGGTCTCTATATTATACCCAAACTACTTGCAAATGCAGGATTCAGAGTTCAGCTAGAAAGTCAGAGCGAGGCGCAACTTGCAGTGAATGACTAGTCCTTCATAAGAGTTGCAACGCGGCGCTGGTTTTCTAGCTGAGCTCCCGCAGGGCAAGACGGGAAGCAACCATCTTCTTCGTTATAAAACCTTGGACTAGAATGACTAGTCCTTCGGCTTCATGCCTTGAATCTGGTCGCTTCTCGTCTTGCTGAAACCTACATTTGCAAGTAGTTTGGGTATATATATAGATCCGTTGACTAATTTTAAAACGATAAGAGGTTGTTGGCTATGAATCGTTAATATTCTTTAAACGATCATCGGCCAGTCGTGATGCGGTGGTGCCCGGAAAACGTTGCCTGACATCGGTGTACCAGAGCTTGGCCGTATCTGCTTCGCCAAGTTCCTGATAACTATAACCAATCTTTAGCAAACCATGCGGGACTTTCTGGCTATCTGGGTAGTTGGAAACCAGATTGTTGTATTCTTTAATTGCATCTTCATATTGGCGTTTCACATATAAAGCTTCAGCCATCCAGTATTGGGCATTATCTGAATATTGATTATCTGGATGTGCTTGCAGGAATTTACGGAATGCTTTTATAGCTTGATCATACTGAGATTGCTTGAGTAATTTAAATGCTTGTTGATACTCTGCTTGTATTTGTACTGGATCTGTTTCAGTGACAGTTGCCACTGGTGTTTCTGTTTTCTGATCTACTTTTTGGTTTTGATTATCCGTTTGTGATTCGGTTTGTTCCAGTGTCAGAGCTACCGCTTCAGCCTGACTTTCGGGAGGAGTGACAGTCTCAGATTGTCCGAGCGTTTCAAGTGGAGGTGGAGGATTGCTGACTATTGGGTTGGCAGTAGTTGATGATTGATTTTCAACTGCCCGACCTTCCATTGCTTGAAGTCGACGATCAACATCTGTGTATAAATCACGTTGTCTATTTTTCATTTGATTAAGTACGTGATTATTCACTTCAATTTCACCGCGGAGATTTGCAATTTCCTGTTGTAGAAGTTCTATTTGTTGCAACATGTCCAACAGGCCTTTGTTTTGTAATAAACGCTCGATATTTGCCAGGCGTTGTTCCGTTTCCGGGGACGTCGGTGTAGTCACCGGGGCAGATTTATTCGCAGCAAATATTTTAGGAGATAGAAGCAGGCCGGTAAATAGAATACCCGTTAATAAAAGGCTATGCGTTAAAAACGAGCCTGACAATCTGTTGAACAACATAATAACGTTCCTCAATAGATAATTTCTACACGTCTGTTT
>CAZDFI010000030.1:0-8062 GCA_964504725.1 uncultured Enterobacteriaceae bacterium | reverse complement strand
TTTTGACTCCATGAATATTCATCATGGTTGTCTAGAGCTGGTCTTTCTTCGCCATAACTTACAGTACGAATCTGACTGGGTGATGCTCCCAACAGGGTCATTTGGCGTTTCACTGTTTGTGCGCGTCTTTCACCCAAGGCAAGGTTGTACTCACGTGATCCGCGTTCATCGGCATGACCTTCCAGTGTCATATTAGTGTTTGGGTTTGCAATGAGATAAGCAGCATGCGCCTCAACCGTTGCACGATCTTCAAATTTTATATCACTGCGATCATATTCGAAATAGATGATTCTGACGGCGAGCAGACTTTGTGGATCATCTAGCGAGCTCATACTTGAGCGGTCATCTTCTTCAGTACCGTAGGTTTGAGCTTCTGCTGCATCATCCAGACTGGTACCTTGATCTTCTACAGCAACAGCGTCATCAGCTTTTTCTGGTGTAGATTCACAGGCAAAAAGAAATGCTGTAAAAAGCAAAATTATTATGAATTTATTGTTCATCATTTTCTCCTATCAGCAAAAGCCGAGGTTTAAAGTAGCATAACATAGACTGGGTATTCTCTTGATAATCGTCCTATGGAATTGTCGTCCCAAGGGGTTTATCTTCGTGGTAAAAATGGCCCCCACGCGGGTTCCCGGACTTCACCATCTTGCAGGACGAAGCGTTGGTGAACCTGTCCATCCGCTGAAACAGCGGCAAGAGCCGTGCCGCGGGCAGTTGTTGTGGTATAGATAATCATATGGTCATTGGGCGCAAAGCTGGGCGACTCATCCAGCCGGGCTTTCGACAGTATGTCAAAAAATCCATTGCGTAAATCAAGGATGGCAATCCGATAAACACCGCTTTGACCCGTTACCATAGTCACAAAATTACCGTCGGATGAGTAACGTGGTCTGGCATTATAAGCACCTTCAAATGTAAGTCGTTTTGGTTTCCCCTCTCCGCTGACTGCAACTTCGTAAATTTGTGGACTACCTCCGCGGTCTGATGTGAAAGCCAGTTTTTTGCCATCACTTGACCAGTTTGGTTCTGTATCGATTGCCTTATTCTTTGTGATTCGTTGCAAGGTTCTTGATCCGAGATGCATGATGTAGATTTCGGTATTACCATCTTTAGACAAGGTCATTGCCAGACGTGAACCATCAGGAGACCAGGCCGGCGCGCTATTGATGCCTCTGTTTGCTGCGACCTTATCGCGCACTCCAGTTTTTATATCCTGCACAAAGATGGCAGAATTTCTGCCTTCAAAAGAAACGTAGGCAAGGCGTTTGCCATCTGGAGACCAACTGGGCGACAGTAAAGGTTCAGGTGATTCAAGCAAGACTTGAGGGTTGTGACCATCTGCATCCGCAATCTGTAAGGTATAATTCTTATTGCCGTCGCGTAGTTTATTAACGGTGATATAAGCAATACGGGTGGCGAATGCCCCGCGTATCCCAATTAGTTTTTCATAAATGATGTCGCTGAGCTCATGTGCGGTCGTTCTTAATTGCGCCTTTGTTGATGGTAGTCGAAAGCCAGCAATCTGTTTTTCTTTGTAGACGTCTATAAGACGAAACTCGACTTCATAGTCACCCGAGCTGGTTTCTATCAGTTGACCAATAACAAGATTTTCCATACCCAACAAACGCCAGTCTTTAAAATTTACTTTTTGAAATTCAATCGGGTGTTGTGGCAGATCTATAAAATCCATTGCTTTAAATCGAGCACTGCGCTCAAGGTCGTTGGTGATGATTTCTGCCAGATCGACAGGTTCCAAAGTAGCCTGTGACCAGCCAAAAGGAACGATGGCGACAGGGATAGGATTTTCTATTCCCTGTTCAATGGTGATATCAAGTGCACTGGCATTATTCATAACTAATAATGCGCACGCAAAAAACGTTATATAGAGCCTTCTTATCTTCATTTTTATACTCATTAGTAAAAAACCTTAATTTGTTAGATTGAAGGTAATGTTATTGTCGCGCAAATTGAGCCTCTCAAATGTTGCAACATCATCGGGAACCGGTAACGGTGAAGCCTTTTCCGTTGCAGTGACAGCGCGTCGGTCAAAAATATCGTTACCACTTGATTTCGCAAGAGTCACGTCTATGATTTCACCGCCAGGGACTAAACGCACACGCAATTCACATTCCAGACCATCTGGCAAACCTACCTTGTTAAAATTACTTTCAATGCTGCGCTTAATATTACCTTTAATTCTATTGATCAATATCTGATCTTTTGAAGCTTGTTCTGCGGTTTCCTCGGCATTCATTGCATCAGCAAGTTCCTTTTCGCGAAGTTTTCTTTCAGCTATTTTTTTCTCTTCAGCTTCCTTCTTTTTACGTACGGCTTCGTCAGCCTTAAGCTTTGCCGCCTTCGCTTCAGCTTCTTTTATCTTTTTTTCTTCGAGTTCTCGTTTTTTCTTAAGTTCCGCTTTTTCTTTCTCCAGCTCTTTTAGGCGAACCTGTTCCTCCTTACGCTTTTTTTGTTCCTGTTCTTTTTTCTTTTTTGCTTCGGCCAGTTTTTTCTCTTCCTCTTTGCGTTTTTTTTCTAGATTTTTTGCCTTGTCTTCCAGTTCTTCCAGACGCTGTTTTTCTTTTTTATACTTTTCTTCATCAATTTTTCTGATTCGTGCTAATTCAATTTCGACCTGTTTTTTATCAATGGCTACTGCCTGGACAACATTTACATCTTGCCGAACTGGAGATTTTGGTTGCGGCGTAAATTCAAAACTGAATATTAACAACACGCCAACGACCAGATGCAGTATTAATGAAAGCACAGAAGAACTGAGTGTCGTAAACCAACCGAGTCTCATTGGACATCAATTCTCCGGAGGTTCGGTGATCATGCCGACGCTGGGAACGCCTGCGCTCTGCAGCAAGGCCATCAATCCAATAACGCGCCCATAAGGGACGTTCGTGTCACCGCCTACTAATACTGGTATCCCGGGCTGATATTTTAACAGGGCATTAACGCGATTAGCCAAATCTTCAGCGCTAATAGGCTTATCCTGATCCTCTCCATAGTTAATATAGAAATTTCCCGCCGCATCAACATTGATGATCACCGGTTCCTTGTTCTGTTCTGTCTGTAATGGTTTCGATGGAACCTGTGGTAGATCGATTTTTACCCCCTGACTGAGCAGGGGAGTAGTGATCATGAATATCACCAGCAACACCAACATCACATCAATGTAGGGCACGACATTGATCTCTGACATAGGTTTTTTGCGTATGCGTTGTCTCATTAGTTTAGATTTGTCACATCCTAAGAATATGCATGCCGATGAAGAATGGATGAAAATTCATCCATAAATATGTCATAACGACTGATTAATCTTTCAACATCATTTGAATAACGATTGTAGGCAATCACTGCGGGTATCGCGGCAAACAAACCCATGGCCGTGGCTACCAACGCTTCGGCGATACCCGGTGCAACCAACGAGATGGAGGCTTGTTGTACATTACCCAGGGCACGAAAGCTGTTCATAATGCCCCACACTGTGCCAAACAAGCCAACATAGGGGCTGGTTGATCCAACGGTTGCCAGAAATGAAAGATTGGTTTCAAGGACATCAATTTCCTTGTTCATAGCGATGCGCATGGCACGTTGCGCACCTTCAATAATGGCATCTGGCTGAATATTTTCCTGGCTCCGTAAGCGGGCAAATTCCTTAAAACCAGCTTCAAATATTTTTTCCATGCCCGTCGCAGGGTTTCTGCTATTGGAAATGCGATTATAAAGTGGCGATAGATCTTCCAGTGACCAAAACTGACCTTCAAATTTTTCAGCTTCTTTTTTTGCCTTGTTCAGCATGACACGTTTATTAAATATCATTGTCCATGAAACAATCGAAGTGATGACCAACGACAATATCACCAGCTGAACAAGCAAACTTGCGTTAAGAATTAAATGCAAATAACTAAGATCAGTTGCAGTTGACATTAATTCAGCTCCGATAGAATAGTTTCAGGGATAGGTTCGGGTTTCATGGTTTGGCTATTGAGACAGGCAATTTTGACATCTGCCTTGCAAACTGTATCTTCAGCTTGATTGAAAATAACTTGTTCAAAAATAAAACTGGCTTTACGTTGCTTGATTATACGGGTCTTGATTTTAAGCAGGTCGTTAAATAAAGCAGGCTTATTATAGTCGATGTTTATCTTGCGCACGGCAAATAAAATTTCTTTTTCCTCTATCAGAGTGTTCTGCTCGAAACCGGCATGGCGCAACAATTCGGTGCGGGCGCGTTCCATAAAGTTGAGATAATTACTGTGATATACAACGCCACCTGCATCCGTATCTTCGTAATAAACTCGTACTTGCAGAATAAATTCTTTCTTACCGGACTCACGTTTCATCAAACAAATCCGCATCTGATTCGATTATCTTTGGTGCATCAAGCCCGAAGTGGAGATAGGCTGTTTTTGTTGCTGTTCGCCCTCTCGAAGTGCGCATCATAAAACCCTGCTGGATCAGGAAAGGCTCAAGCACATCTTCAATGGTGTCACGTTCTTCACCAATGGCCGCAGCGAGGCTGCTGAGCCCAACAGGCCCCCCGTCAAACTTCTGAATAATGGCCAGCAATAATTTACGATCCATCACATCAAAACCATGGACATCGACATTTAACATATCTAATGCCTTATTCGCCAGTTTTTCAGTGATCTCACCGTCGGCTTTGACTTCAACGTAGTCGCGCACACGTCTTAATAGACGGTTGGCAATACGAGGTGTGCCCCTCGAACGCCCAGCAATTTTCTTGGCACCCGCTTCGTCTATGGGGATATCCAGAATTTTGGCGGAACGTTTAACAATACTGGACAGCTCATCGGCGCTATAGAATTCCAGTCGTTGCACAATGCCGAACCGATAAATAAGACATCACGGGGCTCCAGATTGGTCAGCAGTGCTGCCAGATCACCCTGTCGTTCCAGCACCGGGCCTGAGGTCTGGCGCATGTTAACGCCCATTTCATTGGCAATAATATGTGCTAATGTCGTTTTCCCCAGACCGGGGGGCCCAGAGATTAATACGTGATCCAGAGGTTCCTGGCGTTGACGTGCGGCACCAATGAATATCTCCATTTGTTCATGGACAGACTGTTGTCCGATATAATCTACAAGCCGTTTTGGGCGCAGGGTATTATCTGCTGCAACATCCTCAGCGGTGCTTGTGGAGACGATATTTGGATTAGGCTCGGCATTCATCATTACTTAGTGTGCTATTTTCCCTGTTAACGCTTCAATATGCCAATCGGGTTAATCTCTAAAGACGATATTAAGGAAGAATTATGGCGAGATTATGTCAGAAGGCTGGAAATCTACTGCCATAGCTCATTAACATGGACCATTATTTCTTCACGAAGGCCTTGAGTGCTTCGCGAATAATCTCTTCGCTGGTCATTTCATCTGTGCTGACGGCGAAGACTAAACGACTGGCCTCCTGAGGTTTATAACCAAGCGCGATCAGCGCGCTGACGGCATCGTCAGACTGATTACTTGTCCGCCCAGGCGCATTGTTTGAATCACTACTGACAGCGGCACTTATCTCCCAATCTTTCAGGCGATCACGCATTTCTATGATGAGTCTTTCCGCTGTCTTTTTGCCAACGCCTGGCAGCCTGACCAGGCTATCTGCATCACCATCACGGATGCATTGTGCAAAATGGTCGGCCTCCATCCCGGAGAGTATGGCCAATGCCATTTTTGCACCGACACCATTGACCTTGATCAAGGTGCGGAACATGGTTCGTTCATTATGTGTGGCAAAGCCAAATAGCAGGTGTGCATCATCTCGAATTGCCAGATGGGTAAATAAAGTGACTTCCACGCTGGTGTCGGGCAGCTTGTAGAAAGTGGTCATGGGCGCTTCAATTTCGTAGGCAACCCCTTGCACATCGACCAGTAAATGCGGTGGTTGTTTGTGGATTAAAATGCCGCGTATCTGGCCTATCATTAACTATCTCCGATCATACCAGTCGCCCGCCCTTGACACCGCGCACACCTTCAATGCGCATCAGGATATCTCTGGAGTGGCCATGACAGAGTGCAATCGCCAGGGCGTCTGCCGCATCTTCTTGCAGATCTTCCTGCAGGCATAGCAGGATCTTTACCATATGTTGTACCTGCTCCTTCCTGGCATGACCTTTACCGACAGTGGCCTGTTTGACCTGGTTTGCCGTGTATTCAAAGACTTCCAGTTCTCTGGTTGCACAGGCTGCAATGGCTGTGCCACGAGCCTGCCCGAGCTTCAATGCTGAATCTGCGTTCTTATGCATGAACACTTTTTCAATAGAAACTTCTTCGGGCTGGTATTCGGTAATGATGGCATCAATTTCCCTGAAGATTTGATGTAATTTTTTAGTCAGTGTCTCACCTTTGACCCGAATACAACCATTAGTCACGTGCCTGGCATGGTTTCCTTCAACGTCAATTATACCAAAGCCAGTGATTCTGGAGCCAGGGTCAATACCAAGTATTCGAGTCCCCACGGCTATTGCACTCGACGACTCTTCGTTAAAAATATTCTCTCAATGCTCATGTATTAGTTATACATTCCGATTGTTCGATCATTTTTGCCTCGATTCGTCATCGTTCATGACGCCGTGTAAAGCAAAGAATGTTCTTAGGGCCACGTTTAGTCCAACTGAGCCAGCACATCATCAGGAATATCTGCATTGGAATAAACCTTCTGTACGTCATCCAGATCTTCCAGCACATCAAGCAAACGCATCATGGTCTCTGCATTTTTAAGATCAAGTGTCGAAGAGCTTGAAGCGTGCATGGTTATTTCGGCGTTTTCCGGTTCAAGTCCTGCAGCAATCAGGGCTTCTTTCACATCGACAAAACTATCCGGTTCGGTAATCACGTCTATCGAACCATCGTCATTGCTGACGACATCCTCTGCACCACCTTCCAGGGCAGCATCCATAATTGCATCTTCATCACTGCCTGTCGGATATGAAATCAACCCGACCTTGGAAAACAGATAAGACACCGAGCCATCCGTACCCAGGTTGCCATTATATTTGGAAAAGGTATGGCGTACTTCGGCAACGGTACGGTTCTTGTTATCCGTCATAGTATCCACCAGTACCGCTACACCGCCCGGGCCATAACCCTCATAGCGAATTTCCTCAACATTTTCGCCTTCACCATCACCGGCACCACGTTTCACTGCTCTTTCGATAGTGTCTTTGGGCATGCTTTGGGACTTGGCGCTATCAATTGCTGCACGTAGCCTGGGGTTAGCGTCTGGATCGCCACCGCCCATTTTAGCGGCAATGGTGACTTCGCGAATTAATTTAGTGAAGAGCTTGCCGCGTTTGGCGTCTTGGCGGCCTTTTCGGTGTTGAATGTTTGCCCATTTACTATGTCCTGCCATTTATTTTTTCCAGTGTGGTTGTTTGGTTTGAATTTGGTGGGGATTTTAGCATTTGTTAGCTGCTTTTATATACTTCGCTGCGGTGTGCTACTTTGACAACTATGATAATTAATTCTGAATCTTGAATTTCATAAATAATTCGGTAAAGCCCTTGTCTCACTCTATATCGTTCTTGACCTGAGAGTTTAATGCAGCCGTCGGCTCTTGGATTTTCAATGAGTGAATCGAAACATTTGAGGATGCGTTTAACATCTTTGTTCGGAATACTCCTTAAGTCTTTCGCAACTGATTTTTTAATGACAAGCTTATAACTTGCCATGTGACTTTAAATCGTCCAGTAATTCCCCATAGCTTAGGGTAGTTTCACCTGCTCTTTGTTCAAAGGCACTTAAGTCTTCCTGGTCTTCCTGCAGGGAAAGTCGAACAGCCTCATTGACCACTTCAGAAACGGATTGGTGCGTAGTGGCAGCCTTGATTCTTAATGCATGATGGATGTCGGGTTCAAAGTAAACCGTTGATCTTTTTGATAATTCAGTCATTTTCTATACCTCTTGGCGCAGTATAACGTTATGACGTTATAGCGTCAAAGGGTTGTTGCTTAGAATTGGTTTCGCTTTTTATCAGCGAGGTCACTGCTCCTTCGCATCCATGCGATCGCAGCATAAGTACATCCATGTACAAAACT
>CAZDFI010000029.1:13312-28217 GCA_964504725.1 uncultured Enterobacteriaceae bacterium | reverse complement strand
GGAAAATTAGTTCCAGACATTTTCACCCGAACATGTCCTATATTCGTCCTGATTCGTTCTACCCCCTGCATCCCTGCAGTCGTGTCCTCCACGGCATAAGGCCATCCATGGCCATCGTCGTTTGTGTGCTCCTCGGCAATTGCTCCTGCATTGCTCTAATAAGCTACATCCCTGTAACGATGCACAAACGACATACATTACATCCTTGTAAATCGCCGTTCTCGGACTCCTCGACTCTGTCTGGAAAATTAGTTCCAGACATTTTCACCCGAACATGTCCTATATTCGTCCTGATTCGTTCTACCCCCTGCATCCCTGCAGTCGTGTCCTCCACGGCATAAGGCCATCCATGGCCATCGTCGTTTGTGTGCTCCTCGGCAATTGCTCCTGCATTGCTCTAATAAGCTACATCCCTGTAACGATGCACAAACGACATACATTACATCCTTGTAAATCGCCGTTCTCGGACTCCTGTCCTCCACGGCATAAGGCCATCCATGGCCAAAAAAAGGCCTGCAGAGCAGGCCTTTCTAAAGGAATTGATTATGAGTAAAGCTTAGTGCGACTTGATTTTTTCTTTGATTCTGGCTGCCTTACCTGTGCGCTCACGTAAGTAATACAATTTTGCACGCCGAACATCTCCGCGACGTTTTACTTCAATATCTGCAATGCCCTGGCTATATGTCTGAAAAACACGTTCAACACCTTCCCCATGAGATATTTTACGAACAGTGAAAGCTGAATTCAGGCCACGATTTTTCTTCGCAATCACAACGCCTTCAAATGCCTGCAGACGTTCTCTTTCCCCTTCTTTCACTTTTACCTGAACAACGACCGTATCTCCCGGTGCAAAATCCGGTATTTCCTTTGCCATTTGTTCTGCTTCTAGCTGCTCTATAATATTGCTCATCTTACTAACTCCACTTAAATAATTTTTTATTTCAAATATTCTTTCTTGAATTCTTCCAGTAAATCCTGTTGTTCATCATCCAACTGCAAATTTTCTAATAGGTCTGGTCTTCTTAACCATGTACGGCCAAGGGCCTGTTGCAAACGCCAACGTCTTATTTCCTCATGGTTTCCACTCAGCAATACATCCGGTATTTGTTGACCATGTCCAGATTGATCTAACCCAAGCTGTTCTGGTCTCGTGTAATGAGGGTAATCAAGTAACCCATCAAAAAACGAATCTTCCTTTGCTGAATCCTCATGACCTAAAGCACCCGGCAATGTTCTGGTCAATACATCAATCAGTACCATCGCGGCCAACTCCCCGCCACTCAGAACATAGTCACCTATAGACCATTCTTCATCAACTTCCTTATCAATGACACGTTCATCTATTCCTTCGTAACGACCAGCAATCAAAATCAGATGTTTTCGCTGCGCTAATTCCATTACGCCTTTCTGATCCAGCTTTCTGCCTTGCGGACTCAGATGAATCACATGAGCCTCATTTCCACTACGTGCATCTGTTATCGCTGCACATAAGGGCTCAGCCATCATTACCATCCCTGGACCTCCCCCGTAGGGCCGGTCGTCTACTGTCCGATGATTATCACTTGTGTAATCTCTCGGATTCCAGGTATTGACTTCGAGTAAGCCACGCTGTGCTGCGCGACCAGTGATTCCATACTCGGTAACGGTATTCACCATCTCCGGAAATAAAGTGATAACTTCAATCTGTAACATTCAAGCAGTCCAGCATCGATTGTCAATTGTTGTCAATCATCGGATTGCCAATCAACCTGTATAACACCTTGTTCAATATCGATGTCCTTGATATAGACATCCTGCACATAGGGTATCAAATGTCGCTGCTTCTCAGCTTCGACAACCAGAACATCATTTGCACCAGTCTCAAGGAATTCCGTGACTACGCCAAGTATTTCATTCTGTTTATTAATGACCTGCATATTGATCAGATCATGCCAGTAAAACTCACCCTCTTTCGGTACGGGTAACTGATCCCGTTCTATGGCTAGTTCAGAACCGACCAGTGTCATTGCCTCATCTCGATCAGTGATGCCCGCAAAGGAAGCAATTAAACCTTTCCCTTGTTGCTTGCCTTCCAACAATTGCATTTCTAGCCAATCATTATTTTGCTTAACTAACCAGGGACCGTACTTAAGTATGTTTTCCTTTGGCCGAGTGAATGATAAAATCTTGATCCAGCCCTTTATGCCGTATACACCGACAATTTTTCCAATAACTATAAGACTAGATTCATCCTGCATACTCACCACCATGCAGACTTGTTTAAACTACCACGAACCCTGATATAGAGGGCTCGAAATAAATCAAGTGCTCGCGTTAAGTTTGATTAGTTTAACAACGCGATCTGAAACCTGTGCGCCCTGACTTTGCCAATGTTCAACACGACTGCAATCCATTCTAAGGGTTTCTTCATTCCCAATTGCACCCGGATTATAAAAACCAATGCGTTCAATATAGCGACCATCGCGTTTCATACGACTGTCTGTGACTACAATGTGATAGAAAGGCTTTTTCTTTGCCCCGGTGCGTGATAATCGAATGGTTACCATTCATTAACCTCTTTAAATTTGCCTGTTACAATCTTGGCAGACGAATTGTCCTGCCCTGAAAAAAGGCGGTATTGTACGGCATATTAATGAAAAATAAAGCATTTCAACGTATTAGAGTCAACCAATTCATGCAACAAAACAAGCAAGTTAGCCGGCAAAAGGCCGAAACCCGGAAAAAGCTCAAAGTACTGCGGGCAAAACTCCCTGAAGCCACTCGCTTAGACTATAGTAATTCTATTACAGAACAAGTACTTAAGCTTGATGAAATCAGGCATGCCAAGGCAATTTTCATCTATATCTCCTACGCCACTGAAGTCCACACCCATGACCTCATCAAGTCCTTGCTCAATGATGGCAAGAGCCTGGCAGTCCCCAAAATCGTCAACTCTGACTTCATGGAAGCAGAGTCCTTTTCAAGCTGGGAGGATTTAGTCCCTGGAGAATTGGGAATACTGACTCCCTCCAACTCTGCCCCCTGTAATGGGCCTTTCGATGTCGCACTCATACCCGGACTTGGATTTACCCAGTCAGGTCACCGCATGGGTTTCGGTCGTGGCTATTATGATAAGTGGTTCGCGCAAAACGAAGTTAAACACAAAATTGCCCTCGCCTTTGAAGCACAGTTAGTCGATGAAATCCCCATTGAAGAAACTGATGTTTCCATGGAAAAGATTGTCACTGAACAACGCGTAATCACCATCTGATTCTCAACTTTCAAATAAGTCTAATTCTATTGAATATAAAATATTTAGCGAACTTAAGATGCCTGTTGCGATCTACGCGTCCAGTAAGCTGCTAACAGTGACCCGGTGATATTGTGCCAAATACTAAAAAATGCACCGGGCAATGCTGTTAATGTGGTGAAATATTTTGTCGCCAACGCCACGCCCAAGCCTGAATTTTGCATACCGACTTCTATCGCCAATGTGCGACATATTTTTTCATCGTAACCTAACCATCTTGCAATCGTGTAACCGCTGGCCAGGCCCAAACCATTATGCAATAGCACGGCAATAATGATGGGTAAAGCCAATTGAACGATCTGGTGTGCACTTAAAGCTACAATAATAGCAATAATAAATACAATTGCGATTACTGAGATCACTGGAAGAAATTGCTTTATCTGCATCAGGTATTCTCCGAAATAGCTATTCACAATAATACCCAGCGTCACTGGCAAAATAATTATTTTAAGTACTGTCAGCATCATATTTATGATCGGCACAGGCACTTCCTGGCCGATGTATAGCCAGGTTAAAACAGGCGTTAAGAAAACTGCAAGCAAGGTTGAGATAGCAGTTAATGTGATCGACAGTGCAACGTCGCCTCTTCCTAGATAACAAATCACATTGGATGCGGTCCCACCAGGACAGGCCCCAACCAATATTAATCCCGCCATCAACTCTGTTGGTAGGCTTAATACAATTGCGATAATAAAGGCGAGCAGCGGCATTAAACCATATTGCAATAGCAACCCCAGACTAATGACCTTGGGGGATTTCATCACACGTTTGAAATCCCCCAGGGTCAGTGTCATACCCATAGCAAACATGACAATACCCAGCAGAGGAATAATGGCGGGTTTATATTCGATTAAAAATTCGGGATAGCGTGCAGCAATAATAGAAACGATAATGGCAAGTAACGGAAAGCCTGTAACTATCCAGTTCATGGCCTTTGTTTATTCATAAAAAAGAAAAATAGTGTGGCATAATGTATTTTCTTATAAGTGGATTTTTAACATATTAATATCAACAATTTATGTTGTGTTTATAATGAAAATTAGAGTTAAATATATTTCTTCCCTGAAGTACCCGTGTCTTTTACTAGTACTATTAATTACCGCATGTAGCTCTGATAACGACACCAATGCAGACTGGCCACTTATGGTAGAGATTACAGTAACCAGCGCTTTAGTCCACTCAAGCAAATCAGCACACAAAACATTAGTAAGCTGAAGCTGGCCTGGTCATATAAAACCGGGAAGAAGGCAACTTTTCAAACCAATCCCATTGTCATTGATGGAATAATGTATATCACCACACCTTTTAATGACGTCATTGCACTCAATGCAGAATCCGGTGATGAAATTTGGCGTTATGAACATCAACTGACGAAAGATAATTTCTGTTGTGGTCCAGCTAACCGAGGCCCTGCTGTAGCAAACGGTGTCATCTATACCGCTACCATTGATGCACACCTCATTGCACTCGATCAGAGAACCGGCGATGTCCTCTGGGATATTGAAATTAAAGACACAGGTGTCAATATTAATGAGATGGAAGTACTTGAATCACTGCGTGGTGTGAAAGGATTCGACAATGCTGTACAAGTAGGGGCAAGTGGTTACAGCGCTTCCATGGCACCACAAATTTATGACGGCAAAGTTTTTATTGGTATCACCGGAGCAGGATATGGTTTACATCTAAAAGTCGAAGAAGATGGTAAGCAAAAATTATCCGTCGGCGACTTCGCGGGTGGCGGCCATGGACTGAGGGGATTTCTTGTCGCCTATGATGCAAAAACCGGCGAAGAAGTCTGGCGATGGTACAGCGTACCGGAACAAGGTTGGGAAGGAGAATGGAAAGAAACAACAGCCAATGGCGTGCCGCTCAACCGCGATATCGCCAAAGAGAAAAGTAAATTTGAAAAAAACAAAGATGCCTGGCGCTATGGCGGTGGCTCGATATGGTCTACACCGGCAATTGACCGGGAACTTGGCCTGATATATTTTGGCACGGGGAACCCATCACCTAATATGGAAGATGGCTCTCGTCCTGGTGATAACCTCCACGCCTGTAGTCTTGTAGCATTAGACATCAAGACGGGCGCGCTAAAATGGTATTACCAACAAGTCCCCCATGATCGTTGGGGCTATGATGTCGCCAGTCCGCCAATACTATTTAATCTCAAAAAAGATGGGGAAATAATCAGGGCCGTTGGGCAGGCCAGTAAAGTGGGTTGGCTTTTCATCCATGACGCGGCGACAGGCGAGCTATTAACCCGTTCTGATCCCTGGATCGAACAAGACAATCTATTCGCCCCGCCGAGCGAAGCTGGCGCTCGGGTCGTTCCCGGCACAATCGGTGCCACGTCATGGTCACCTGTGGCAATCATGCCAGAAACGAATACCGCATATATCGCGGGGATTTATCAACCCTCTGTGTTTCATTCTGTCAAACTTGAACCTCAACAGGGACAACCCTGGGACAGCTATAGCTACTTCAAGCAGACAGACGAACCAGATTGGGGTGTCTTCAGCGCGCTCTCATTGAATACTGGCAAGATACTTTGGCAAACAAAAGTCGATGATCCTATGGTGGGTGGAGCACTGGTAACAGCAGGTGATCTGGTATTCACGGGTGAAGGGAACGGTCGGTTTGATGCCTTCGACGCGGAGAATGGAAAACTTCTTTGGAACTATAAAGCAGATTATGGCGTAAACGCTCCGCCCATCAGCTATGCTGTTAATGGCAAGCAATATATCGCTGTTGCCGCAGGTGGTAATAAAGTATTCGGCTATAAAACGGGCGATGAAATACTTGTCTTTACTTTGGATGATGAGTAGTCACCTCACCTGCCTCTAATTACATTGCGACAGTATTGAAGAAATCATACCCTGAATGAAGTATCGGTTCTGGCTGTACTTACCTGGTTCGGCGGATAACTTTTCCATTTGTCATCGTAGTATTGTTGTCTCAGATCGCCATCAGATGCTTTGTTGAAAGTTAGATAGATATTACGACGCTGGCTTTCACTGGTATTGGCAGGCGAGCCATGCGGAACATAACTATCGAAGAAAACAATATCTCCAGGTTGAGCTTCCAGCAACATATATTCATCCTCAGGTTCATAAGGTGGATCATCCATCGTTAGAGGTGTCCACTCGTCAGACATCAATCTTTTGTCGTAATTACCGGAACACATGAAACTGAGGGCAGCATTATCTTTTCTGTTTTCATCAACAACGATGGCCATTGAAATAAAAAAGTCGGTATAGGCGTTCCATCCTGCAGCCTGATCCTGATGCAGCTTGTCAGGCCGGCAACCTGGCAACTTGTAATTGGCCTTTTCCTTGAACAGAACAGGAGGTTCACCAAAGAGCTCTTCCAGACAAGACAGAGTTTTTTCATTTAACAGAAGATCAGTTATTTCTGGATTGTGTCCACCGAGAAGGTACTCCGCTCTCACCAGCAGGTTCTCCTCTGAAATAGGGCTCTTCTCATAATATTTGGCTTCTGGACCCTCATCCGGTGCCTTCTGGCTCAATTCATCAAGCCAGATCGAAAGTTGATCGACCACATCGTTGTCAAAATTATTTTTTAACACGATGAATCCACGTTTCTGAAAATCTGTTTTCTGCTCTTGTGATAATGTTGACATATTGATTCCTGATAGTTCAGCTAAAATAGTGCGTAAGTATCACCCAAATAGAGTTCAGTTATTTTGATCAAAATCAAGAAAACAACAGGGGAACAACTTCTTATAGATAGATGTAAGAAAACTATCTGGTACTACGTCAATATCACCTTGGAGGAGTACTGGTATACTCAATCAGGTCAATCTGTGGATCTAAAATTGTCTTTGCATTTTCAATAGGGTAATCCGGGTAAGTTTTAAAGAATCGAGTGAGATTTTCTTTGGCGATTTGTTGATCTCCTGATATCCACAAATTGTTAATTTGTTTGAGCCATCTCTCTGGAGTCATTTTTTCATCGCCTATTGATTTTTCCGAGCTTATCACTCCTCCGGTGGCCTTATCATTATCCAGTGTTTCTTTATTCAGTAATTCTTTACTCAGGGATTCATTTTGTTTTGACTGATTTTCAACTGCCTGCCTGTAATGTGATTCCTGATCTGAACTTGCGCCTTGTTCAATGACTTTCAATTCCATTTCACCCAATTTATTATTCAGAACATTTGCATCCGGCTGCTTTTGTTTCTTAATATCCGCAGCTTCCAGTCGTCCTGATGTATCGCTTCTCTCCGGTATGTTAGGGGAATCAGACATCATTTGTTCTGATGCGTCTTTCTTTGGGACTATTTTATCGGTCATTGCTGGTGCTGTTTCTGCCAGTGAAGCATCATCCATTTCTGATGCTTTTTCTCTCAAGACTCTTTTACTCGTTGCTCTTTGCTGAACTTCTGATTTCTCCACCCCATACGACTCTATTGGTGGTTGTACAGGTCCATTTACTTCCGATATCACATCCATCAATGTTTCAGCTTCATCAAGTACCTCATCAGCATATTCTAATTGTCTGCGTTTTTCGCCTGATACTCTTGATTCAGCTGGTTCAGTTGCCATTGGCATTGGTACTATCTGCGTGTCGAAGTCGTATTCACTCTTCGGTGCCGTTAATAATGTCTGTCCACTGTTTTGATAGATGGTAAAAATCAAACCAATACATAACATCAACACAGCCGCCATTGATGCAGGAACATACCAGGTTCTGGCGAAGGGACTGTAGGCTATATTCGAAGCTTGTACTGAACTGGCGGCTTCATTTGCCGCTGACAGAATGGCTTTATCAAGATGTGCAGGTGGCTGTAATTTTTCTTCCGAACGATAGGCCTCAGTCAGTGCTGAATCACCCTGTAAATAATCCTCTAGATTTTGATCTTCCTGTTTTCTGTCTTCCGGTTTATTTGCCATTCTCTTTTAAACCCGCGCGTAATTTTTTCACTGCGTATCGCAATCGACTTTTGGCAGCTTCTGCACTCACACCTGTTACCTCGGCAATTTCAGCGACCGTTAACCCTGCCTCCTCCTTTAACATAAAGGCTTCTCGCTGCTTATCGGGCAAACTATCGACCAATTGTGAGAGTGTTTCTGTTTGTCGCTGTAGCTCCAATTGTTCATCTGCTTGTATCTGGCCGGTTGCCATGATTTGTTCAACATCTTCATCTTGATCTTTTTTCTGAAAAACATCGGTGCGCGTCTTTCGATAATAATCAATAAAATGATTATGTGCGATTTGATAAAGGTAAGTTGTAAATTTAGCGCTTATTTCATACCTGTCACGGGCAGCAATCAGTTTCATCCAGACATCCTGAAACAGTTCCTCAGCAATTTCTTGTCGATAACATTTAACCAGCAAATAACGATATACGCCTCCTTTGTGTCGCTCGTACAGAACTTCAAAGGCGGCCGCATTCCCCTGTTGGTAGCTGAGCATTAAATCTTCATCCGAGTGTTCCTCATCACTGTTGCCTTCTATCATAGCAATGAAGTCTATACCATCCGTTCTACCTGATTCTAACGATATTATGAGCAGATTGGGTTAATCTGGTTGCTAATGAGCAAACTGCGGGCATAAAAAAAGGGCTAAAAAGCCCTTTTTTATTGAAAGCTTGTTAGAAAAAATCAGGCTTCTTGTATTTCTGCTTCGTTGACTGCTTTCATACTTAGACGAACACGACCTTGTCTGTCGACTTCAAGTACTTTAACTTTTACAAAATCACCTTCACTCAATTTATCGCTGACATTCTCCACACGCTCTTCACAAATTTGTGAGATGTGTACCAAACCATCTTTGCCTGGCAGAATATTCACGAAGGCACCAAAATCCATCAGCTTGGCAACTTTGCCTTCATAGATTTTACCAACTTCGATATCCGCAGTTATCTGTTCAACTCTAAGTAATGCGGCCTCACCGGCAGCCTTGTCAACGGCGGCAATTTTTACCGTACCATCATCATCAATATTAATGGTTGCCCCTGTTTCCTCTGTAATGGCACGAATGGTTGCGCCACCTTTACCAATCACATCACGGATCTTGTCAGGATGGATTTTGATGACGGTAATTCTGGGAGCAAATTCTGACATTTCCTCACGGGAACTGGAAATTGTCGCGGCCATTTCTCCGAGGATATGAATACGACCTTCTTTGGCCTGCGCCAAAGCTGCTTCCATAATTTCCTTGGTAATCCCATCGATTTTGATATCCATCTGCAAGGCAGTGATACCATCATCAGTCCCAGCTACTTTAAAGTCCATATCACCCAGATGATCTTCATCACCGAGAATGTCTGAGAGCACGACAAATTTATCATCTTCCTTAATCAGACCCATGGCGATACCCGCAACAGGTGCTTCAATGGCAACCCCCGCATCCATCAAGGCAAGACTGGTGCCACAAACACTGGCCATAGAACTTGAACCATTTGATTCTGTAATTTCTGAAACCACACGAATGGAATAAGGGTATTCAGTCATATCAGGCATGACACCCAGAATACCGCGCTTTGCTAAACGACCATGACCGATCTCGCGACGTTTTGGGGTACCAACGCGACCGGTTTCACCGACGCAATAAGGAGGAAAATTGTAGTGCAACATAAAAGGTTCTTTGTAAGAACCTTCTATCGCGTCAATAATTTGCGAGTCACGTTCTGTGCCCAGTGTAGCAACAACAATCGCCTGAGTTTCACCGCGTGTGAATAATGCAGAACCATGTGCTCTTGGTAGAATCCCCACCTCTGTAGTAATTTTTCTAATGGTTTTTGTATCACGTCCATCAATACGACTCTCACCGGCTAAAATGCTACTGCGAACGATATGGCTTTCAAGACTACTAATTTCGTTGTTGATTTCTGTTGCTGACCATTTTGAATCTTCGCCTTCGCTCATTGCCTCTATAACTTCATGTCGAATCTCGTTGATACGATCCTTACGGTTAAGCTTATCTGTAATGGCATACGCTTCACGTAACAGATCTGTCGAACGATTAGCTACTTCATCAGCCAACGCCTGATCCTTTTCTTCTGGTTGAAAATCCCAGGCAACCACACCAACTTCTTCCGCCAAGGCTTTGATGCTATCAATAGCAACCTGAAACTGCTCATGACCGAACATCACAGCACCCAGCATAACTTCCTCTGATAATTGTCTGGCCTCAGACTCAACCATTAACACCGAGGTGCTTGTCCCCGCGACAACCAGATTCAGCGCGGAATCTACCAACTGCTCAGTTGAAGGATTAATCACATAATTACCGTCGATATAACCTACGCGCGCCGCACCCACGGGGCCATTGAATGGCGCGCCTGTCAAGACAACTGCTGCTGATGCACCAATTAATGCCGGGATATCTGCATTGATTTCAGGATCCAGTGACATCACCGTGGCTACAATCTGGACTTCGTTTATAAAACCTTTTGGGAATAATGGTCTGATTGGACGATCAATCAATCGACATGTCAGAGTTTCCTTCTCACTCGGACGCCCTTCTCTTTTGAAAAAACCGCCGGGTATCTTACCAGCTGCATAGGTGCGTTCCTGATAATCCACGGTGAGTGGAAAAAAGTCACGACCTGTATCAGCTTCTTTCTTTGCGACACAGTTGACCATGACAACGGTGTCTCCCATGCTGACAATAATTGAACTGGCCTGTCGGGCTATTTTCCCCGTTTCCAATACAACTGTGTGATCACCGAACTGGAACTCTTTCCTGACTGCTTTCATGTTTTTACCTTAGAGTAATTTGATAAATAATTTGGAGGGATTCATCTATAAGACCGATTTCAGAAATCCTGTCTTTTATAAATAATATCTTTTGTTTTATTGCTTGTGTGCCTGAAAATTGGGCTTGGTGTAAACAAGGTAGTTGCGCTATCTATGTACGCAGATCTGGGTATTAATCTTATTTACGCAAACCAAGACTACCGATCAGATCACGATAGCGGTTCACATCTTTACCTTTCAGATAATCTAAAAGCTTACGACGCTGATTCACCATTCTTAACAAGCCACGCCGTGAATGATGATCTTTTTTGTGTATCTTGAAATGATCTGACAACTCTATGATGTTTGCCGTTAAAAGTGCAACCTGTACTTCAGGAGAACCTGTATCGTTTTCCGCACGTTGATGTTCTTTTGTTATGTCAGCCTTATGCTGAGTACTTAATGCCATGTGTAATCGAGCTCCTGAAGTAATCTCGGTCTAAATGAGGCGCGTATTGTAACCGCGCGTTCATGCATGAACAAGCGCAAATAACAAGATGCCAGCATTGTTTTTGCGAGTCTTGATTTAAGCATGCACGTTGATACGAGAATCACTAATTATTTCTTAATAATCAATCGCTTATTTTTATATTATTAGTTTTCATCAATCTTTTCGGCGCAACACGCCCATCATCATTAATGGTGCCAACCCCTATAAACGCACGATTATGATCATAAATACGAACCAATCCTTCGGTTGGCGCGTGCGACACCAGTACCGCCTGACCCTGACAAAGGGAATAGCTCGCCTCTTCAGATAGTGCGACCGCAGCTATATGTTCCAGGGCACTATCAACAGGGACCAGTAATTCATCCAAAGCAACATCACCCTGTTTTGCCAGATTTTCGATAATTTCCATTGTCACCATCTGATCTTCATCAAAAGGGCCTGTCGACAAGCGTCGGAGTGTACTAACGTGGGCACCACAGCCTATAGATTTACCAATATCCTCAACCAAGGTCCGTATGTAGGTGCCTTTTGAGCAGTACACTCGTATTTCGAATGATTCCTGGTCGAACTGTAGTAAATCGATTTGATGTATTGTCACAGATCTGGCTTGTCGCTCGATCTTTACACCTTGATAAGCCAATCTGTAAAGCCTTTGCCCATTAATTTTCAATGCCGAATACATCGGGGGAACCTGTTCGATATTTCCCACAAACTGCTCAATAACCCGTTCTAATTCTCGCTTTTTTATTACAGGTACCGAACGAACATCAACTATCTCTCCATCAGCATCTGCGGTGCTGGTAACAACACCCAGTTTCGCAACTGAGACATAGATCTTGTCAGCATTGAGAAGGTAAGTAGAAATCTTTGTTGCTTCCCCAAGACATATCGGCAAGATGCCTGTCGCGGGCTTATCCAGACTGCCTGTATGACCCGCCCGGGCAGCATTATAGATGCGCTTGACCCTTTGTAAGGCGTCATTCGATGTGATGCCAGCGGGTTTATCTAAAAGAAGTATGCCGTGTACATCCCGCTCGTGTGGCTTTCTTTTTCGTCTTCGACCCATTCGAGTACCTAAACTGAGAATAAATTTTAGTGATTATCAGGATCTTCTGAATGCAGGGAATCTATCAAACTGGTCAACCGATTTGCCTGTTCCAGGCTCTCATCAAACATGAATTTGAGTTTTGGAACGATGCGGGTGGTGAGAATTTTGGACAATTGATGACGAAATTGAGGCGCATTTTCGTTCAACATGGTCAGGATTTCTGCTCTATCTGATTTACCCTCCGGGTCACTCTCCCGGTCAAGTCCCAGGCAAGTGACATAGATCTTCGCATGCGACAAATCCGTACTTAAGTCGACAGCGGAGATTGTCACTAATCCCAAACCAGCATCCCTTACTGGCATTCGGATGATAGTGGACAGTTCCTTCTGTATAAGATCGCCGACGCGTTGACTGCGTCTAAACTCTTTGGCCATATTCGATCAAACCACTTAGCTTGTTAACATCAAATTTTGCGTGCAACTTCGATTCGCTCAAACACCTCGATTTGATCACCAGGCTGGACATTGTCGTAATTTTTCACGCCAATACCGCATTCTGTTCCTGATTTCACCTCATTAACATCATCCTTGAAACGTCTTAGTGATTCGAGCTCTCCTTCGTAAACAACGACATTATCGCGCAAGACTCGAATTGGGCTACTCTTTTTAACAACACCTGTAGATACAATACAACCTGCGATGTCACCAAATTTTGGTGAACGGAATACGTCTTTCACTTCGGCAACACCGATAATTTGTTCACGCAACTCAGGCGCAAGCATGCCACTCATGGCCGCTTTCACATCATCGATAAGATCATAAATAATACTGTAGTAGCGAAGTTCAATTTCTTCCTCATCAGCGAGCTTACGTGCAGCAGCATCGGCGCGAACATTAAAACCAATAACCACTGCTTTTGCTGTAATTGCCAGATTCATATCAGTTTCCGTGATACCACCGACACCACTGCTGATGACTGTGACCCTGACCTCATCAGTTGATAATCTACTGAGTGCTTCAACGATTGCCTCAGAAGATCCTTGTACATCTGCCTTAATCAGAATATTGAGTGTCGCAATATCACCCTGACTCATCTGATCCATGGCGTTCTGCAACTTGACCGCTTGCTGTTTTGCCAATTTTGACTCACGGTTTTTATTTTGCCTGAGCTCAGCAATCTCACGCGCTTTTTTCTCATCAGGTACAACCATCATTTCGTCACCGGCATGAGGAATCCCTGATAGGCCGAGTACTTCAACAGGTGTCGAGGGTCCTATAGATGACAATATTTCATTGCCATTACTATCAACCAATACCCGAACACGCCCAAACTCTCTACCACTTAAAATAATATCACCTTTATTAAGCGCTCCTCTCTGTACCAATATTGTTGCAACCGGGCCACGCCCTTTGTCCAGGCGTGCCTCAATCACCGTTCCAGTCGCAGCTCCTGTCACTGATGCCTTCAGCTCGAGCAACTCTGCCTGTAAGGAAATACTTTCAAGCAAACTATCAATCCCTTCACCAGTCAGCGCGGAAACATTTACAAACTGGGTATCACCACCCCAATCCTCCGGTATAATTTCCATTTTTGATAGTTCCTGTTTTACACGATCAGGATCGGCTCCTGCCTTATCAATTTTATTAACAGCGACAATGATAGGAACATTAGCTGCCTTTGCATGGTTCACGGCTTCTTCTGTCTGTGGCATCACACCATCATCAGCAGCAACCACGACAATAACGATGTCCGTGACACTGGCACCACGAGCTCTCATTGCAGTAAAGGCAGCATGTCCAGGTGTATCCAGAAATGCGATTTTTCCTTTGTCAGAATCCACGACATAGGCACCTATATGCTGGGTAATCCCCCCTGCTTCATCATCTGTTACCTTAGTCTTGCGGATATAATCAAGTAGTGAAGTTTTTCCATGGTCTACATGGCCCATAATCGTCACCACCGGTGCGCGTAAAACTTGTTCACCACTCTCTTTCACTGCATAGACAAGCTCATCTTCCAGTGCACTTTCATTAATTAATTTGACTTTATGGCCCATTTCTTCGACAACGAGAGTCGCAGTATCCTGATCAAGCATTTGGTTGATGGTGGCCATACTTCCCAGCCCCATCATTAACTTAATAACTTCGGTTGCCTTGACTGACATTTTTTGCGCCAGATCACTCACTGATATATTCTCTGGAATCTCTACTTCTTTGATGACCGGTTCTGTTGGTTTCTCAAAACCATGTTGCGTCTCTATCGTCGGAATAATTTTTGGTCTGCGTCTGGATTTCTTTTTGCGGCGCCCTGATTTTTCAGAGGCAACATGCAGTTCCTGTCGACCGTAACGGGTT
>CAZDFI010000029.1:10142-13302 GCA_964504725.1 uncultured Enterobacteriaceae bacterium | reverse complement strand
TTATCCTTGTCTTTACCTTTTTTCCCTGCACGAGCTTTTTTATCAGTTTTTTCTGCTGCCGGTGCTACTACAGCAGGTTCCTCAGCAACCGCTTCAGTTGGGCTTGTATTTTCAACATCTATGTTTGGCTTATCTGATATTGCTTCAATTTCGACCTGTTCAACTTCAGGTGTTGGTGGCGCTTCGGCGGCTTGTTCATTTACTACTTCTGTATTCGTCGCCTCACTGCCATCAATAGCTTCAACGGTCTGCGTACTATCGACAGTATCTTCGACAAATTCACCCGTTTCCACAGATAACTCTTCTTCAACTTCCGGTTTTGTCAGCTCATCTATTGCACTGCGTCTAATATAGGTACGTTTCTTTCTAAACTCGACATTCACTGTTTTAGATTGTGTTTTACTTCTTCCCTATACACTGAGTGGTACTTTAATTTCACTGCTTGTTTTTCTTTTCAGCGTGATTTTTTTTGTCACAGAAGTACCCTTGCCATGCTTACCTCGAAGATGACTCAATAGATGACTTTTTTCTTCATCCGTAATCATTTCATCTACAGATTTATCAGGTAGCCCAGACTCTACTATCTGTTCTTGCAAACGCTCAACGGGAATTCCGACAACGTTTGCAAATTGACCGACTGTGACTTCAGGCATCCGCCGCACCTCTCTCGGCCTCAGCTTCTTCGAACCAGGGAATTCTGGCAGTCATTATTAATTTACCCGCTCGTTTCGTCTCCATTCCATCAAATTCCATTAATTCATCTACAGAGAGGTCGGCCAGGTCTTCCATTGTGACAATCCCCTTCGCTGCCAACTCATAGGCCAGGGCATCCTCCATTCCTTCCATTTGCATCAGATCTTCTGCTGGATGTGCGTCAATTAATTTTTCTTCGTTAACAATTGCACGAGTTAACATGACATCACGTGCACGTCCTCGTAATTCATTGACAAGGTCAATATCAAATTCTTCGATGTTGAGCATTTCTTCTTCTGGGACATAAGCAATTTCTTCAACACTTGAGAATCCTTCCTGCACCAGAATAACAGCCATCTCTTCATCCATATCCAGTTGTTCCATGAACATTTTTTGTAATACTTGAGCTTCTTCTTCATTTTTCTCTTCCGCCTGTTCAATAGACATGACATTGAGAACCCATCCCGATAATTCACTGGCGAGTCGTACATTTTGACCCCCACGACCGATTGCCTGTGAGAGATTATCTTCTTCGACGGCAATATCCATACTTTGCGCATCTTCATCTACCAAGATTGAAGAAACTTCAGCAGGTGCCATAGCATTAATGACATATTGTGCAGGATTTTCATCCCATAAAATAATATCAACACGTTCGCCACCAAGTTCGTTAGACACTGCCTGTACGCGTGAACCACGCATACCAACACAGGCACCGATGGGATCTATCCGGGGATCATTTGCCTTAACTGCTATTTTTGCTCGTGCACCTGGATCACGGGCACCGTTAACGATTTCTATCAAGCCTTCATTCACTTCTGGTACTTCAAGCTTGAATAATTCGATCAACAACTCAGGCGCTACACGACTCAGGAATAATTGTGGACCACGTATTTCTGAACGTACTTCCTGCAGATAAGCACGAATGCGATCGCCAGGTCTTATCGCCTCTCTAGGAATCAGGGCTTCACGCGGAATAAACCCTTCAGCGTTGCTTCCCAGGTCCAGATAGACACTGCCTCTTTCCACACGCTTAACAATACCACTCAACATCTCACCAACACGATCAGCATAAGCCTCTACCACCTGAATTCTTTCAGCTTCTCGTACTTTCTGTACAATCACCTGCTTTGCTGTTTGTGCTGCTATTCGACCAAATTCAACCGAATCCATGGGACTTTCAATATATTGCCCGACTTCCGTATCAGGGTTATCTTCCTGGGCATCTTTAAGTTTTATTTGTCTACTTGGAAATTCAATTTCTTCCTCATTGTCAATGACTTCCCAGCAACGAAATGTTTCGTAGTTACCTGTTTCACGATCAATTGCGACGCGTGATTCAATATCCTCGCGATTGCGCTTTTTGGTCGCCATCGCTAATGCCGCTTCGATAGCCTCGAAGATGATATCTTTACTGACACCTTTCTCGCCGGAAACAACATCAACTACCGTTAAAATTTCTTTATTCATAATCTAGATACTCTCAACACAAATCCATACTCAACAAATTAACTCTATTGTTTATTAAATTTCTGGCACCAAATGCGCCGAATCAATCACATCAGCAGGAATTAAGTAATCAATGCCTTCCTCACTAACGAGTACTCCTGTTTCTTCAATTGCCTTGATCACACCGGTGAACTTTCTACGTTCATCGATTTTTTCTCGCAACTTGATCTTCACTTGCTGACCTAAAAACCGCTGAAACTGTTTCAGCGTAAATAAAGGTCTATCCAGACCAGGCGATGAAATTTCCAGGTGATACCTTTCCTTAATGGGGTCGTGAACATCAAGCACCCCAATCACCTGATGATTTACACGTGTACAGTCCTCAAGGGTGATCCCGGCATCACTATCTATATACAATCTAAGTAGTGAACCGTCTTTCTGTTTAAAATACTCGATGCCAAGCATCTCGTAACCCAGCGCCTTAACCACGGGTTCTAATAGTTCAATCAGCTCACTATGTTGTCTATGCATTCTTTAATATCAACGCTCCCGTGCCTCTCCGCGGCATACTTTACATCCATGTAAATCGTCACTCCTGTGCTTGACCTACATGGATGTAGGAAATGCAATAGGATTGTCTGGAACAATCCTTGCCCATGCACTCGTGACATATATTACGTCCTTGTAATTAAAAAATGGGCGCAAGGCCCACTCCTAAAATCTACCAGCAGTATAGCTGCTCATTATAAAACCACCAGTTCCACTCTCCTGAATATCTTTGCCCGGAGAACCTGTAAAAAAGGCCCCAAAGGGGCCTTTCTAAAACTTTGGTATCGGAGACAGGACTTTAAACTACGACCTTCGCCTGTTATTAAACAACCGAGCCCGACTTGCGCACCGCGCCAGGGCGAATTACCAAATTCTTCAACTCTCTTTGTTTGGTAGCGGGGGTAGGATTTGAACCTACGACCTTCGCCTGTTATTAAACAACCGAGCCCGACTTGCGCACCGCGCCAGG
>CAZDFI010000029.1:0-10042 GCA_964504725.1 uncultured Enterobacteriaceae bacterium | reverse complement strand
TTCTTCAACTCTCTTTGTTTGGTAGCGGGGGTAGGATTTGAACCTACGACCTTCGGGTTATGAGCCCGACGAGCTGCCAGACTGCTCCACCCCGCACTAAGGGTGCGCATGTTACAGCCACCTTTAAACTTAATCAAGACAATGCTTTAAGTAAGTCGAACACCCTGCCTTTTTGCTCCCCATGTGCCGGGAGTTTCCTCAAAAACACCGGCACACATTTCACCACAGCAAACACATGCTCCCTGAGCGGATAAATTCCAGGATTTCAGCTCATACCAATCTCTGACAATCAATTTTTCACCACATTTGTTGCAAAAAGTTGTATCTCCCGTTTCATGATGCACATTTCCAGTATAGGCATAATGAATCCCGTTCTTTTGTGCAATATCACGGGCTCTGATCAATGTTTCAAGTTTCGTTGCGGGCTTATCTAGCATTTTCCAGTCCGGATGGAAGGCACTGAAGTGAATGGGGACATCATGACCAAGATTATCTACAATCCATTGTGTCATTTCTTCAAATTCTTTCACCGAATCATTTTCTCCAGGAATAACTAAATTAGTTATTTCAAACCAGACGTCGGTTTCGTGTTTAAGGTACGACAGTGTCTCCAATACAGGAGCAAGGTGACTACCGGTTACACGATGATAAAAACGTTCAGTAAATGCCTTTAGATCAATATTTGCGGCATCCATGTACTTATAAAATTCTTCTCTCGGTTCAGGACAAACGTAACCAGCAGACACTGCGACCGATTTAATATTTTTTTCATGACAGGCTTGCGCAACATCAATAGCATATTCATGAAAAATTACCGGATCATTATAGGTAAAAGCAATGCTGCGACAATTTAATTGCTTCGCTGCACTTGCAAGTAATTCCGGTGAAGCCGCATCAGCCAAGGTATCAATTTCTCGAGACTTGCTGATATCCCAGTTCTGACAGAATTTACAGGCCAGGTTACAGCCAGCGGTGCCGAATGAAAGTACCGGTGTTCCTGGTAAAAAATGATTTAATGGCTTTTTCTCAATGGGATCTATACAAAAGCCACTTGAACGACCATAGGTTGCCAACACAATTTGTTGATCTCTACATTCACGGACAAAACAGAGTCCTTGCTGCCCTTCTTTCAATTTACATGCCCGCGGACAAACATCACACTGTACTCGACCATCTTTTAATACATGCCAGTACTTTGTTTTGACGACTGAAATCGTTGAATTCGTTACCATCTCTGCAAGCTACTCCAAAACACCCTATAATTACTGTAGACAGACTACTCGGGCAATAGTTACCAGTCTGTACATTTTTTAACATTATAAACTTCTTATGAACAATAATAGTCAAAACACAGCAAAAAGCACCCTGAGGCCAGCTGCTGTCGCGGGACAATTCTATCCAGCAGATCCTGTTGAACTGGAATTGATGGTCAAATCTTTATTGAATGGCGTTGAGAATATTCCACCACATTCAAAAGCGATAATTGCGCCCCACGCTGGTTTGATCTATTCAGGGCCGATTGCAGCGACTGCTTACGCCAGTTTACAGTCTGTTAGCGAAAAAATAACGCGTGTCGTATTGTTGGGTCCATCACACAGAGTGTATTTAAAGGGCCTGGCATTAAGTTCATCTGATTATTATGAAACCCCATTGGGCAAGATCGAAATTGAACAGGATGGTTGTGACCTGGTGCGAAACTTATCTCAAGTGACAGTCGCTGATGAAGCTCATGCACAAGAACATAGTCTGGAAATACATCTACCCTTTCTGCAGCTTGTGCTTGATCATTTTAAATTAATACCTGTCGTCGTTGGCGAGGCTTCTCCTACTGAGGTGGCAGAAGTTCTGGAAATTTTATGGGGAAGTGATGAGACGCAAATCATTATCAGTTCTGATCTCAGTCATTTCCATGATTATGAAACAGCACGACAACTGGATATATCGACAAGCAAAGCCATCGAAAATCTGCAACTGGATTCAATTGGCTCACAACAGGCCTGTGGTTGTAGGCCCATACGCGGTCTGTTGCAGATTGCAAAAAATAAACATCTGAATGTTAAAACACTTGATCTGAGAAATTCAGGAGACACAGCGGGAACTAAAGATCGGGTTGTAGGCTATGGTGCCTATGCAATTAATTAAATTGAATTGAATCATTTTTGGCTTTCACTAAATCTATGTCATTTATATTCAACCACTGCCCACACAAATCACTGTGACATATACACAAGAACAGAATCAGATACTTCTCTCTACCGCACGCTCAAGCATCCAGCATGGTTTACAATCAGGTAAACCTGAATCAATTAATATAGAAAACTATGCTTCTGAATTACAAGCCATCAGGGCGACCTTTGTCACATTAAAAATTGCACAGTCATTGCGTGGTTGTATCGGAACTATTGAGGCTAAATACCCTTTGGTTAAAAGTGTTTCAGAATATGCCTACGCGGCTGCCTTCAACGACCCAAGATTCAAACCACTTAGTCAGGACGAATTTGATAAGATAACACTAAGCATATCAATACTGACACCCACTGAGTCGATTGATTTCAATTCTGAATCAGATCTAACCAGTCAACTAAATCCCCATATTGACGGTTTAATCATTCAATCCGGTCACCGCAGGGCGACCTTTTTGCCTGCAGTTTGGGAGTCTCTGCCTGATGCTGAAAGCTTTTTATCTCAACTAAAAGTAAAAGCCCGGATACCTTCTCATGAAAGTCTGACCGAGGCATATAGATACATGGCAATTGAAATTCATGAGGGTGATATTTGAATCAGCCCAAAAACCGGGGAATGTTATTATGTATGAACTTCAATTGTCGTTAAAATCTTCAACGTCCTTGTTAAGCGGCTGATTATATTTCCAAATCCTGGTCTTTATCAGTATTTCTTCTCCATATTTTAAATGGAACCCCAATTATTAACGCTATTAAAAATGCTAATAGAAAGGTTGTTATCAACGCAACTGGAAAGGTTGGATCAAGATAGCCAGCCAGAAAAAACACGATAAGTTGAAATACTAATGCCGTCGAAATAGCTGCCATCAAAATTGCTGACGATATTTTCTTTATCAAGACATGCGATATGATAGAGACTGCTACCGCCACGATAGAAAAGATAATGATGCCTTCAACTGATTCGCTCATACTTTATCCAATCAGAAACAAAACAATAATTTTTTTGGGGATCCTGGTAATCTCAAGTCTTCTCATGACTAAAATACCAAGCCCTTTCTTTCGCTTTTTTTGCACCCTCAGTATCACCCAATGCCAGTCGTGCCTTTGCAATAATTTGCCAATTATCTCTCTGCAATAGATTGTGACCTGATGCGAACGCGTTTGATTTTTTCGCCAAAGTGATCGCTTTGGCCCACATTTTCTGTTTCAACCGTTCTAAAGCCAACCTGTTCCACAACCAGGGATTTTTCGGTTCAATATCGAGTCCTCTTTCCAGGCTTGCGACGGCACGACCGCTGTCACCTGCCGTTGCGTATTTATCAGCATCTTCAATAAACGCCAGGGCGACTGGACTGCTTGATTGGTCTAAAATAGATTCTTCACGACGAACATCTTCACTATCAACACCTGCCCCAGAATCAAAGTCTGACTGAGTTGATTCAATCGTCATATCGTCATTCGTGACTACTCGACCATTTGATATTACATCTTGATGTTTTGTGCCAGCAACAGTTCGATCTTCTACGGGTACTGCTTTATTTTTGTGTCCGGGAATTGTCGTACACGCAGAAAAAAGCAGATTAATGAAGATTAAAATGCCGACGTAAATTGTTTTCGATTGTTTCATCCTTTTCAATTTTTCTTTCAGTCTTAACACGTTGAGTTTGTTCGTTTTGATGAGTATTAATTTGAAGGGAATCATTTTGACATGTTTCTGAGATCTCAGGTAAATAACCTTCAACAAAAGGATAGTCTACTGCACCCAAACAATCATATGCCACGTGTTTACCATGCAATATTTTCGCCCATTCAATACCTTCAGGGCTAATAAAAGACAAAGATCGTGGTTTCAAGTCCTGCATAATATCTATCCATACTTGCAAAGCACCACTTGAGCCCGTTAATTGCGAAGATTGATTGTCATCACGCCCAAGCCATATCACACCAAGCACATCATCACCAAAGCCTGCAAACCAACTATCTCGCAAATCATTCGTTGTTCCAGTTTTTCCGGCAAGCGGTAACATCCCTGGTAATCTTGCCGCAATGGATCTTGCTGTACCCGAGCTTGCCACCTCAGCCAGTAGATAGCGTGCAATAAACACAGATTCTGACTCCAGTGTTTGTTTTATATCCAGTCCATAACGCTGAATGGGGTTGCCCACTTTATCGAGGACTTCTTTGATGGTTCTCAAAGGCACCTGGAATCCACCACTGGCTAGTGTTTGGTACATTTGCGTCACTTCAAATGGAGATAAATCCAACGCCCCTAGTAATAATGAAGGATATTCCGGGAGATCTTTTTCAACTCCTAATGCGTGTAGTGTTCTAACAACTTCATTTAATCCGAGCTTCATACCTAGATTAACTGTTGCCAAATTATATGATTTAGCTAATGCAGTATGTAGGGCAGTCTTGCCATGTGTCTTTTTATCATAATTTTTTGGTTGCCACACAGTCCCATCATATTGCTTCAAGCTGATCGGTTGATCCTCCAGCATAGTTAAACTGTTATATTCCCCTGGTTTCATAAGTGCAGTCAGATATACGGCTGGTTTTACCAGAGAGCCAATAGGCCGGGTTGCATCTAATGCCCGATTAAAATCATTGGAAGCTTTATTTCTGCCGCCAACGAGAGCAAGGACTTCTCCCGTCTCAACACTGGTAATAATACCTGCAGCCTGTAGCGTCCCTGCAGCTAATTTTTTCTGTTTTTCAAGACTTACAAGACGTACTGGCACGCTATGCTCAACGATATCCTGATATCTCGTATTCAGCGTTGTGAATATTCTCAGACCTTCATTTCTTAAATCTTCGGCTTTATAATTTCTTTGCAACTGCCTGCGTACAAGATCGAGAAATGCAGGATACCTGGCGCTGCTCCATGATGGCTTTTTACTAATCCGGAGTGGTTTGGTGCTTATCTTTTTTGCTTCATTTTTAGATAAATAGCCTTGTTGCCGCATCAGACTTATCATCAAATTTCGCCTGTTCAAGGCTCTATCAGGGTGACTTCTTGGATTATAAAAAGAAGCCCCTCTCACCAGAGCGACCAGTAATGCAATTTCATCTGTTTTGAGTTCGTTTAAAGGTCTTGAAAAGTAATGTTCGGCAGCAGTTCCGAAGCCATGAATTCCTCTGGCACCGTGCTGACCCAGATAAATTTCATTGATGTAAGCCAACAATATTTCATCCTTGGAATAATGTTGTTCAAGCAATATCGCCATGATCACTTCATTAATTTTCCGACGAAATGTCCGCTCCCTTGTCAGAAAATAATTTTTAACCAGTTGTTGTGTAAGTGTGCTTCCTCCCTGACGTAGCCCACCTGATGTCAGGTTGCTAATCATGGCTCGAAGTATTCCTTTTGGGTCGATTCCAAAATGTCGATAAAAATGTCTATCCTCGACAGCAATCAAGGCATTAACTAGAAAAGGTGGGACATCATCATATGACACCAAAACCCTGTCTTCATTATGTTCAGGATATATTTTTCCAATAATCTGGGGTTCGAGGCGAATGACTGCTAGCGATTCTGCGTTTACCTCATTCGTGATACTTAGTATCCTGCCATCTGAAAATTTGATATGGGTTCTTGTTGATTTGTCCTGTTTGTCCCAAAATTCGAAAACACGGCTAATGAATCGGATTGAATGTTGTTTCTTCTGGTATTGACCAGGACCATTCAGTGTTGCCACATTTTGGTACCCCAATGAACCAAGCACATTAATTAATTCATCTCTACCAATACTTACCCCCGCATATAACTCTAACGGTCTTGCATAAACCCTGGCAGGAAGTGACCAGCGCTTGCCTTCAAATTCTGATGTGACTCGGTGATCTAGCCAGACGATATACGCAATGCTACAAAGTAATACAATTATAGATAATTGCAGAATCAAATATCCATAAGAAGATACAGATCTCCCGTGTCTGGATCTCCTGGAATTTTTCTTTTTCGCCTGTTTACGCTTTTTTTTGCGTGTCATCTGGAAAATACTACTGATTGGGAAATGTGATTTCCATCAATTTGGTGGATAAATTTCAAGATATTGTCTAAACACAAAAGAAAAGGCCCCTTTGCAGGGGCCTTTGTATTCCAGAGGAGCTTCTTCTTCGAAGCCTAATTCCGCTCACTTGCCAATCTAATGGCTAGTTTACGTCTTTGCTCCTTTCTCGCCTTTATCAGTGCCCTAGCTGAATTCCTACGTTCCCTGTCGCGCTGAGCCTGTGTTAATGACGATTTTCTACTATCTACGTTTTTTTTTGGCAGCCTTCTTTTTCGCCTTTTTCTTAGCCTTTTTCTTGGCTACCTTCTTTTTAGCTTTTTTCTTAGCCTTTTTCTTGGCCTTTTTCTTGGCCTTTTTCTTGGCTACTTTCTTTTTAGCCTTCTTCTTGGCTGCTTTCTTTTTAGCCCTTTTCTTTGCTGCTTTCTTTTTAGCCTTCTTCTTTGCTACTTTCTTCTTTGCCTTCTTCTTTGCTACTCTTGTCTTCTTCTTTGCTGCACGTTTTTTCGTCTTCTTTCTTGTCGCCATAATTTTAGACTCCCCTAGAATCTTTAATCTATTAGAAACAACTCATACACAACATAAACAAAAACACGCCATCATTATAGTTATGTTTTAAATAATTTCTACGTGTTTTAACATTTTTTTTATATTTATTTTTTAATTAAATCTACCCCAAGAATAATTAGAAAAATTACTTCTAGTATTAGCCTATTAATCCAAAGATAATTTCACTTATTTCATTCAATTCTCCCGATCTATTTGTTTTGACATAAACGGGGGCTTTTCCCGAATTTTTATCCTTATTTTTTGAATAATAATCTATCAATGGTGCAGTTTGCTTATGGTAAACATCAAGACGTTTACGAACTGTTTGTTCAGCATCATCATCACGCTGAATTAATGCTTCACCTGTTTCATCATCCTGGTTTTCTGTCTTTGGCGGATTGAATTTCACATGATAAACACGACCAGATGCAGGATGAACTCTCCTGCCACTCATGCGTTCAATAATCTCATCATCATCCACCTCTAACTCGACAATAAAATCGATATTTATACCCAGTTTTTTCATCCCTTCTGCTTGTGTGATAGTTCTGGGGAAACCATCAAGCAAATAACCGGAATTGCAATCATTTTCAGAGATTCGGTCTTTAACTAATTGTAAAATCAAATCATCCGAGACTAATTCCCCAGCATCCATCACTGTTTTTGCCTCTATCCCAAGTGGTGATTTTGCACTGACTGCTGCTCTCAACATATCCCCTGTGGATATTTGTGGAATGCTGTATTTTTCACAGATAGCTTTCGCCTGAGTCCCTTTCCCGGCGCCTGGTGGTCCGAGTAAAATTAATTTCATTACTTTATATTCTCCTCTATATATACTTTCTGGCTATTGTATAAATCAACTATTAAAAATAATTTAATTTATTCACTATAAATGTTTCATGAAAATCGAACTAGATAACACCTTAACGCACCCTTACCGCATCAATGCATATGAACCGGGTTCAATTCTGATCGGCAATGATCGTTTTGTCTCCAGCGTTATCATTACACCATCAAATGTCATTAACAATTGGCAGCCTCAATCGTTTGCGGATATTGCGCCGCATCATATTGATCAAATTCTTGAAATGAAACCTGAAGTGATTTTATTAGGCACAGGCCGCCGACAACATTTTCCAGAGTCTGATTTATTTTTAAACATAACTAAGCTTAATATAGGGATTGAGGTCATGGATACAGGCGCGGCATGTCGTAGTTATAATATTCTGTTGCAAGAAGGAAGGAATGTTGCTGCAGCGCTACTTATGATTGAATAAATAATTGTATTAACTATCCATATACAGTGCATCCAAAGAAAACCCTTCCTTCTCAAGTATATGTCTCAATCGTTTAATTGCCTCGATCTGAATCTGCCTTACCCGTTCACGGGTCACGCCAATTTCGTTGCCGATTTCTTCAAGTGTAGCAACCTCATGCCCGTGTAAACCAAACCTACGTTCTACGACGGCACATTGCTTATCTGTCAGTTGTGATAGCCATGTATCAATATGCCCTTGTACATCAATGTTTTGCAGTAATAAGGAAGGATCAGTGTTGTGTTCATCCGGGATGATATCCAATAGTGTCGTCGCGGAATCCTTGCCGCTTGGACTATCAACCGAGGTGATTCGCTCATTCATCCCCAGCATTTTTTTAACTTCATTTATCGGCTTGTCCAATAACTTGGCGACATCTTCCGGTGTAGGTTCTCTATCGAGAGTTTGTGATAACTGACGCGCGGCACGTAGATAAATATTAATCTCTTTGACGACGTGAATTGGCAACCGTACCGTCCGGGTTTGATTCATTAAAGCTCTTTCAATCGTCTGCCTGATCCACCAGGTGGCGTATGTAGAAAAACGAAATCCCCGTTCCGGATCAAACTTTTCAACGCCCCGTATCAGACCAAGATTTCCTTCCTCTATCAAATCCAGTAAAGCCAGGCCTCTATTCATATAACGCCGGGCTATCTTGACGACCAGTCTCAAATTACTTTCGATCATGCGTTTGCGGGCTTCATCATCACCTGCCTGCGCCTTTCTTCCATAATAGATTTCTTCCTTAGCTGTTAATAGGGGTGAAAAACCTATTTCATTTAAATACATTCGCGTTGCATCAAGCTCTTTTTGTGGAATAACACCCGGGGTAAAATCTTCGCTATCCTTGACTGAGTCCTCATCTTCGGACAAATTGACGTCAGCTATTTCTGAGGCTTTGCTTTCGTCTTCAACAGTGACATCATCGTTGACCAAATCTTCAGCAACCTCTTCTTCCTGATTTTCCTTTTTGGACCCATTCTGGATTGTCATGACGTTTTAATCGGTATCATTAAGTTTGTTTTTTGGGTAAGTAATTTGCCGGATCGACGGGGTTTCCATTTTTCCGAATTTCAAAATGTAGAAGTACCTGTCCGTTACTATCCTGTCCCATTTTTGCTATTTGCTGCCCGCTTGAAACACTATCACCTTCTTTCACTATTAACACGCTGTTATGTGCATAAGCACTCAGATAGGTTTCATTATGTTTTATGATGATAAGCTTTCCATAACCCAGAAGTCCACTACCACTATAAACCACATTTCCAGCCGCTGAAGCTTTAACAAGCTGACCTTTTTTACCCGCAATATCCAGACCTTTTTTTGATATTGGCGAGTTTGATTTAACCAGTTTACCTGTCGTCGGCCATAGCCAGGTAATTTTGCTGGCATATTTCACAGGTTCAACTGTTTTTGTCCTTTTTTTAACGGCTTTGTGCCCTTTTCCCGCAGCTTTTTTGTCAGTGGGAATTGATTTCTTAACGACCGTCTTCTTTGCAGGGGGTCTGGTTAATCGAATTGATTGTCTGGGATAAATGACATAAGGTTTTTTAATATTATTCCAACGAGCAACCTCTTTGTAATCAAGGTCATAATTCCATGAAATAGAAAAAAGCGTATCACCACTGATGACAATATGATGAGATTGTTTTTTGTCGACTGGTTTAGGTGCCGTTGCTCGTGATTTCGCTACGACTTTCTCTGCTTGTTTATCATGCGTGCCACTCCTCGTAGATACGGGAGCAACATTATTTGAGCTGCACGATGAATTTAATAAGCTGACAACCAGGCAAATAAACAACAAAATAATATATCGTTGTTGTTTTTTATTGTTCATCATTCCCTCAATACGGCCTCAACCAACAATGCCCTCCAACATAGGCACAAAACTGACCATGTCGAGTTCTTCTTCCTGAAAACCCTCTTCTGTTCGTGTGATAAGTAATAGTTTCTGTTTCCCGGCCGTACCGACGGGGATCACCAGGCG
>CAZDFI010000028.1:12051-28397 GCA_964504725.1 uncultured Enterobacteriaceae bacterium | reverse complement strand
ACGTGTCAGGGTGAAGTCCAGTTGCTTCATGAATTTTTCATGTAATTGCCCCTGAGCCATCAGAGGTACAGCCTGTAAGGCCTGAGTTTTTTGACGAACGCGTAGCAGACTTAAATGCTGGCCAAGTAATTCTTCAAAGGCGAGTCTCTGTTGCGAAGGGTGCTGCCCCGTCCTCAGCAATTGCAGGTTTGCATCCGGTGGTGGGCGATGGACATAGCCTAAAGCAGTGCTGAGATCCGGCAAATCAAAAGTACTCAGAATTTCAGCGGGTAATAATTCGGTCGGTTTGTCTTCACGGTTGTTTAATACGTCCAATGCTTGTGCGGACAGTTTTTGTAATGTTCTTTGTTGTAATCCGTCAGTCAGTGGATAGATTGCAGTCAATTGTTTTTCAATTGCGGGTGAATTATCGGGGTCAATATGTCTGTATTCAGGGTGTGCTATTTCTAATGTTTTGGCACCTCTCCTGACCTGACCATAACAACGAAGGACGGTGCCTTTGCCAAGTCGTTGTTGTTGGGCCTTTGAAAAGTGGAAAAACCTTAACATCAACGTACCGCTCCCATCACTTATCATGCAGAGTAGTGATCGCCTGCGGCCAAATTTTACCTGGGTTATTTCAATTGTTCCCTCAATCAAGGCTTCCTGACCAGGCTGAAGTGTGCCTATGAGAGAAAGTTGTGTTTTATCCTGATAGCGTAATGGTAAGTGAAATAGTAAATCCTGGATTGTCAGAATCCCGATGCGATTTAACTTCTCCTCTACTCTGGGGCCAACCCCTGATAATTTCAAGACGGAATCGGTGAGCGAAGGAGAAGCCTTGGTTCCCAAAATCAGATTCTGACCATTATCTATGCAAGATTAATCTGGCAGAACTAATACAGCATCCATTTCAACTTGAGAGGCTTTGGGCAATTCAGCCACACCAACAGCCGCCCTTGCCGGATAAGGCTGACTGAAGAATTCAGACATGACCTCATTGACTAGAGGAAAATGACCGAGATCCGTTAGATAGATATTCAGTTTAGCAACATCAGACAATGAACCGCCTGCAGCTTCGGCAACTGCTGTAAGATTATTAAATACTTGGGTGATTTGGGCACGCATATCACCTTCAACCAGATCCATTGTCTCGGGAACGAGAGGGATTTGTCCTGAGAGGTAGACTGTCTGGTCAATCTTTACAGCTTGAGAGTATGTGCCTATTGCCTGAGGTGCTTTATCTGTAGAAATAATACTTCTTGCCATAATAATGCTTCTCCAAACATGAAATTTTATAAATTATCCGGCTATTTTAAGCCATGTAGTGAACAAAAAATATAAGGCAGTAATCAGTATTATCTACTGATATGAGAAATATGTTTGATACGTCTGATACGTTTTATAACCTGGGCCAGATGCTGTCTATCTTTGACCTCAATTTCAAAGGCCAGGAGCGTGTCGCGGTCATCTTTGTCTTCAATGTCAACATTAATAATATTAGCTTCTTGTTCAGAGATTGCAGCAGCGACTGTGGCAAGAACACCGCGTTGATTTGTCGCATACATCCGGATGGTTGTCGTAAAGTCACGGCCTATTTCTTCTTCCCATTGGACATCAATCCATTTTTCAGGCTGATTGCGAAATTCAGCAACATTTTTACAGAAAAGATTGTGGATAATGATGCCGCGTCCGGCTGAGCTAAAGCCTGTGATAGGATCTCCAGGGATGGGATAACAACATTTTGGGAAGTGTACTACCATTCCTTCTGTGCCTTTGATAACGAAAGGCTCGGAAGCGCTATTTTCATTGTTACCGTTTACAAGCCTGTTAGATTTGGATTCTGAATCAATCAGACGTCTGGCGATCAACGGTGCAATCCGGTTACCCAATCCAATCTCGGTCAACAAAGACTGATTGTCCTGCAGATGATATTCGTTCAATACTTCGTCAAGTTTTGATGGCTGGATTTGATCATAGCGATAGCCAAACACATCCAGCTCTCTGTTGAGCAGACGTAAACCCAGTGAGATTGCCTCATCATCTTGCAGATTTTTCAGATAATGTCGAATGCTGGTTCTGGCCTTGGCAGTCGTCACAAATTTCAGCCACCCTGGATTTGGTTTGGCATTGGGCGAGGTGATTATTTCAACTGACTGCCCGCTAAAGAGTCTTGTTCCCAGGGGTGCCAATCTTCGGTTTATCCTTGCGCCCGTGCAGGAATTGCCAACATCAGTATGGATGGCGTAGGCGAAATCTACAGCGGTCGCGCCCTTTGGCAGTTCGATAATCTTGCCTTTGGGCGTAAATAAATAGACGGCATCAGGAAACAGATCGACTTTTACATTATCGAGAAACTCCTGAGGGTTCCCGGCTGTTTGTTGCATTTCCATTATGCCTTGTAGCCACTCGCGTGCCTTACGATGCGCGCCACTTCCATCGCCGCTCTTCTTTCCCGATTTGTAAAGCCAGTGTGCGGCAATGCCTGCTTCGGCCACATCATTCATTTCCTTGGTACGTATCTGTACCTCAATATTCACGCCATAGGGACCAAACAACACGGTGTGCAGGGATTGGTAACCATTGGTCTTGGGAATAGCGATATAGTCCTTAAACTTTCCAGGCACAGGTTTGTAGAGGTTATGTACGACACCAAGCGCCCGATAACAGTTGTCGACATCTTCGACCAGGATTCTAAAGGCGTAAACGTCATAGACTTCATTAAAAGTCAGTTTATTTCTGCGCATCTTTTCATAGATGCCATACAGGTGTTTTTCCCGTCCGTGGATCTCAACCGGCAATTTTTCCTGTCGCATGCGTCGACGCAACGCGTTTCTGATTTTGGTAATCACCTCTTTTCTATTACCACGCGCCTTACTCACCTGTTCAGTAAGAATTCTGTGACGCATTGGATACATGGTTAAAAATCCAAGCTCCTCAAGTTCAAGACGAATACTGTTTAATCCCAGGCGTTGTGCAATTGGCACATAGATTTCCAGTGTTTCGCGCGATATGCGCATACGTTTTTCATAACGCAGTGATCCTAGCGTACGCATGTTATGTAGCCGATCAGCCAATTTTACCAGTATCACGCGGATATCATTACTCATGGCCATGAGCATTTTGCGAAAATTTTGAGCCTGTGCTTCTTCAACACTCTCAAACTTGACCTTGGTGAGTTTGCTTACACCGTCAACCAGTTCAGCGACGCTTTTTCCGAATTTTTTTCTGATTTCTTCTTTGGCTGTAGGCGTATCTTCGATGACATCATGGAGAATGGCGGCCATCAGTGTCTGATGATCCATATGCATTTCACCCAGAATACGCGCAACTTCCAGTGGATGATGAATGTATGGTTCGCCGCTGACACGCTGTTGTCCTTCGTGTGCCTTGGCACTGAACTGATAGGCCTGAAATACCCGATCTATCTGCTGTGGCTCCAGATACGCACTAACCATGTTCGTGAGATCGTTAACCCGAAACATAAGGCGACCGAGGTATTGTTCTTGTGGAAAATAATGTCAGGAGTGAATTTACGACAGACACCGTATTGTGTCTATTCCATATACTGGAAGATGAAGATGGTTTGGAAAAAAAAGCAGGGTGAAACAAAACAGAAAACCACCCTGTCATATCACAGGGTGGCATAGGTCACTCCGCAGCAGTTGTTTCTTCGCCTTCATCCACCATTGCGAATTCATCAAGAAAATCATTTTTACCGATGGTATCAATATTTTCTGGTGTGATAAGCCCTTCGGCGATCTCACGTAAGGCGATAACAGTAGGTTTATCATTATCTTCATCCACTAGTGCATCTTTACCTAGTGTAAGTTGCCTGGCACGTTTGGCGGCTAACGGCACCAGGTCATAGCGGTTGTTTACCTTTGTCAGGCAATCTTCAATTGTCAATCTGGCCATTCTAAAACCTCGTAAAATAATATAAATAGAAAAAATCTAGTGAAACTAAACGTCAGATGCCTGTAAGGAAGGACGATCGCCAAGACGGTGGTGTCACAGTACACGACATTGTACTGAAAATTCTAGGTTTCTGCCATTAAGCCTGCGATAAATTGGCTTAAATCCGCCTGCTGAAACTGTTGGTCTTCTCTCAAGGCGGCCACAATGTCCTGTAACTCGAACAATGCTTGCGAAAATTCATCATTAATGACCGAATAGTCGTATTCATCATGGTGCGAAAGCTCGTTGATGGCATCATGCATTCGGCGCTGAATTGTTGAGGTATCGTCTCCATCTCGACCCGCCAGCCTGGATTCCAGTGCCTCGATGCTCGGCGGCAAGATGAAAATACTCACGCAGTCAGGCATGAGTTGACGAATTAAAGCTGCTCCCTGCCAATCAATTTCAAGGATAACGTCATAGCCTTCGCTTAACCGTGCTTCAACCCATCTTTTGGAGGTACCATAATAATTATCAAAAACTATGGCGTGTTCAAGGAACTGATTGTTATCAGCCATTGCCATGAAGGATTTTTCATCAGTAAAAAAATAAGCAATACTTTCGACTTCTTCATGGCGTTTTGGGCGTGTTGTATGAGAAATCGACACCAGTATTTTTGGATCAGACTCGTCAAGTGCGTGAACTAAAGTTGTCTTGCCTGCACCAGAAGGTGCTGAAATAATTATTAGCTTGCCTGTCATGTTGGTTTAATTATTCAATTGTATTTAATCAACGATTTCTAATCAATGTCTCTATTCGATGTTTTGTATCTGTTCTCTCATCTGCTCAATGAGCACTTTGAGATCTACCGATGTATTTGTGTAATCAAGGTTCGCTGCTTTTGAACCCAGTGTATTCGCTTCTCTATTCAATTCTTGCATAAGAAAATCCAGTCTTCGGCCAACAGGCTCATCTTTTTGCACTACTTGTCGGACTTCTTCCAGATGTGCATCCAGTCTGTCCAGCTCTTCCGCGACATCCGATTTTTGTACCAATAATAGTATTTCCTGTTCAAGCCTGTCTTTATCCAGTTCGATGGCTAATTCCCGTGATTTTTGAGTCAGCCTGTCACGCAGCATTTTTTGTATTTCTGGCAATTTCTCTTTGAACACCTTCAGTAAAGAGGCAATACTGTCACAGCGTTCAAGTATCATGGACTGTAGCTTTTGACCTTCACCTAGTCGTGTTTCTACAACACGATCCAGCGTCACATCCAGCTGTTTTAGTAGGGGAACGGATATAGATTCAGCATCAATCATATCTCGATTAATCACACCGGGACAGCGTAGAACATCCATTGCATTGAGCGCTGCCGGATCCTCCATTGATGACTGTATGGACTCTGCAGATTGAACAATACTCTTTGCAAGCTCTGCATTTATTGACAAACCCCGACGAGAGATTTCATCAGCATCAAAACGCAATGAACAATCAACTTTGCCACGTTTAAGTTTGTTTGATATATGTTCACGCACCTTGGCTTCAAGCATTCTCAATTCTTCCGGAACACGGATATTCACTTCGAGATAGCGGTGATTGACACTTCTGATTTCCCAGGTGACGTGTCCAATTTCGTTTGTTTCTTCAGTGCGGCCATAGGCCGTCATGCTTGCTGTCATATAAAACTCTGGTTACGTCAAACAAGGCTGCTAAGTCTAACTACTTATGATATTAAGGCAATATAGCTAATGCTTTAATCATGTATAATTCGTCAAATTTTTAATATGGAGAGAGCGAATGCGACCAAGTGGAAGAACCCCGGATCAACTGCGGGAAATCAAACTGACTCGGGGCTACACTTGTCATGCTGAAGGGTCTGTATTGGTGGAGTTTGGTAAAACCAGGGTTATCTGCACAGCCAGTATTGAAGATCGTGTACCAGGATTCCTCAAGGGCAAGGGGCAGGGTTGGTTAACAGCAGAGTATGGCATGTTGCCCCGATCAACAGGGTCGCGTATGCGCAGGGAGGCAACGCAAACCAGTCAGGGTGGAAGAACGATGGAAATCCAGCGTTTGATCGGACGATCTCTTCGCTCAGTGGTTGAACTGAAAGAATTAGGTGAAAGAACATTAACCATTGATTGTGATGTGATTCAGGCCGATGGGGGCACACGAACCGCATCCATTACGGGGGCTTATGTGGCGTTGGTTGATGCTGTCAGATCGTTACAGTATGAAAAGGTATTAAAAGAGGATCCGGTGAATTCTGCCCTTGCCTCTGTTTCAGTGGGCATCTATAAAGGCACAGCCGTACTGGATCTGGATTACGCGGAAGATTCAAATGCAGAGACAGACATGAATGTGGTGATGAATGGTGATGGACAGTTCATCGAGGTGCAAGGTACTGCCGAAGGTCACGCTTTTAGTAGCGAAGAACTCAATGAAATGTTGTCACTTGCACAAAAAGGAATTAATGAACTCTTCGAACACCAGCGTAAAGCATTATCCGGGTGAATTATTTCACAGCAAACTCGTTATATGGTCGTAGTGATTAATTAAATTGATTCAGGAAGCATCTACAAGATCAAACCAGATTGTCCTTGCCAGTGGTAACGCAGGCAAGCTTCGTGAAATTGCTCAACTACTGGAAGGTTTAAATTTAGAAATTCTGCCGCAATCTGAGTTTAATGTACCGGAGATTGAAGAAACCGGACTGACCTTTGTCGACAATGCCATACTAAAAGCGAGAAACGCTGCACATTATACCGGGTTGCCTGCTATCGCGGATGATTCGGGGATTGCAGTCGATGTATTGCGAGGTCGCCCGGGAATTTATTCAGCACGTTTTGCCGGTATTGGTGCGAGTGACGAAGAAAATCTTGAGAAGCTCATTCGTATGGTTAAACCATTTCCAGATGAAGAAAGAACGGCCCGGTTTATTTGTTCAATGGTCTACATACGACATGAAGAAGATCATGTTCCAGTGATTGCTGAAGGAGTCTGGGAAGGGCAGATAATCACAGAGTCTAGAGGCGGTAATGGATTTGGTTACGATCCGATATTTTATATCTCATCACACCAATGTACTTCTGCCGAATTACCACCTGAAATAAAAAATAAACTGAGTCATCGCGGTCAGGCACTCAGGAAATTATTAGAACAATTATCATCATTGTACCCAGACTAAGGGCTCAGGTTGTAAACTCAGGTTTATGCTAGATTTTAAAAGTAATCCTCCTTTATCTCTGTACATACATCTTCCCTGGTGTATCAAAAAATGTCCTTATTGTGATTTCAATTCACATGCAATAGACAAGGAAGCGTTTCCCGATTTACATCAGGAGAATGCTTACATTGATGCTTTAATCCTGGATATTGAATCCGAATTACCGCGCATCTGGGGCCGATCCATTGTCAGTATTTTTATCGGTGGAGGAACACCGAGCCTTTTCTCTGCAGAGGCGATTGATCGGCTCATGGCGGCGCTGCGATCCAGGTTAACGTTTTATCATAATACTGAAGTCACCATGGAAGCTAATCCGGGTTCGGCAGAAGCTGACCGGTTTAAAGCGTATCGTGAATCAGGGGTTAATCGGCTCTCGATTGGAGTACAGAGTTTTGATGATAAGAAATTAAAAGTATTGGGGCGTGTTCATGATAGCACCGAGGCACTGAAAGCAGTTGCGATGGCAAAGGATGCCGGGTTTGATGAGATTAATATCGACCTGATGTTTGGATTACCTGATCAATCGATAGATGAAGCGCTATCTGATTTAGAAATCGCCATAGATCTTCAACCTACGCATCTCTCATGGTATCAACTGACTATCGAACCCAATACAGTATTTTATTCGAAGCCACCTGCTTTGCCCAAAGATGATTTGTTATGGGACATGCAACAACAGGGGCAGACTTACATATCTGACAGGGGTTTTAATCAATATGAAATTTCCGCCTACGCGAGAAAGGGAGAGAATCATCAATGCCAACACAATCGAAATTATTGGCAATTTGGAGATTATCTGGGCATTGGTGCTGGCGCACATGGGAAATTGACACATGTTGCAGAAGGCAAGATAGAGCGTTATGCACGCCATCGTATTCCGCAAAACTATGTCGACAAGGTTGCACACTCAAACGCAATTACAGAAACCAGATTGCTTACCAGAGAGGAATTGCCTCTGGAGTTTATGATGAATTCATTACGTCTCAATGAAGGATTTCATCCGTCCCTTTTTATTGAACATACAGGCTTGCCGCTTAGCCAGATCCAGAAACATTTGGAGCTTGCTGAAGAAAAAGCATTAATTGAATGGGATATTAACAAGATAAAACCTACTGAAACCGGGCATCGCTATCTGAATGATTTGATACAAATATTTATGAAATGAGAACGAGGCCTGTGATATTCACTCCTGTTTGGTTTAGAGTATAGTTTCGGTAAACCAAAAGAGTTGTCGTCTATATTAATGAATAAAGATTTTCTTACAGTAGAAAACGAAGAAGACCTGGGTAAGTTATGCGAACAATTGAAAGGCAGCCCCTGGTTAGCAGTTGATACTGAATTTAAGCGAACCCAGACATATTTTCCAGAACTCTGTTTGATACAGGTTGCGAATGCAGATATTGCTGCGATTATTGATCCAATCGCAATCACTGATCTTGATCCGTTTTTCGAGGTACTTTACGACGAATCAATTATCAAGGTGTTCCATTCTGGACATCAGGATCTGGAAATATTTTTTAATCTCAAGGGTTCCGTGCCAACACCGATTTTTGATACGCAGATTGCCGCGCCACTGCTTGGCTATGCGGAACAAATTGGATACGCAAAGCTGGTGCACCAATTGTCAGGCGTTGAGCTTGGCAAGGCATTTACACGGTCAGACTGGAAACAACGTCCTCTGAAACAAGGTCAGCTTGAATACGCGATCAACGATGTAACTTATCTTGGCATAGCCTATGTACAATTTATAGAAAAACTTGAAAAGTTAAATCGGCTTGCCTGGCTGGAAAAAGACTTTTCTGAAATGACTAATCCAGAGCGTTATCAACCAGATCCTGAACATATCTGGAAAAAGATTCGTGAAGCAAAAAAGTTGAAAGGAAAAAAACTGGCCGTTTTGCAGAAATTAGCTGCCTGGCGAGAGATCACTGCAAGAAAGAAAAACCGACCCAGAAACTGGTTAATGCGAGACGATGCTATTGTTGATATGGCGCAATTGCTCCCCGAAGATTTGAAATCCTTGACGAAGATTAAAGGACTACAAGACAGGTTTGTAAAAAATCATGGTGTAGAATTACTGGAAATAATTCAAAGCGCTATGAAACTGTCACCGGAACCGATAGCGAATATAAGCCAGAGTAAGAAACTGACAGGGCAGCAAGAGGCAATGGTAGACGCACTCTCAGTGATAGTCAGGTTACAGGCGCAAATCCACGAGATGAACCCAACTGCGTTGGCCTCCAAAAAGGAATTGCAGGCATTCGTGCAAAACCAGGATGAATCGATATTACAAAGTGGTTGGAGAAAACCATTAATCGGGGATGCGCTCACAGAATTTATGTCTGGCAATCAGAGCATCAGCTTGATAAACAATAAATTATCAATCGTTACGAATTAAGCATGTCATATTATATATACCAGGTTGAATATGATTGAACCCATCAATGAATTCCAGAAAAAATGCGTCATAGACAAGACCAACCATTTTATCGATGAAGCTCGTAAAATTTATCAGCGTAATTTCGAACCTATAGCTGTTGATTTCGACTTAAAAGGGCGTATCTCAGGGATGTATCGGAGGAAAAAGAACCATCGTTTAATTCGATATAATCCTTATATCTTTGCAAAATATTTTAAAGATAGCCTGAAAACGACAATCCCGCATGAGGTTGCACATTATATTTCAGACATGATGTTTAAAAAGTGTCGTCCGCACGGGAACGAGTGGCGCGAAGTTATGCAGGCATTTGGCGCAGATGCCAGTCGAACCTGTGATTATGACCTTGAGGGAATTCCCGTAAGAGTATATCAGCGCCATGAGTATCATTGTTTATGTATGACACATGAAATAACCAGTCGTCGGCATAATAAAATTCAAAATAGTAACGCGCGCTATCACTGTAAAAAATGTAACGAAGAGCTCACTTTAAAAGTAGCCAATGGTTGATTTGCATTCACGCTTGCTTGATACGATAGCCAACAAAATACTGACTGCGATTACTTCAAAGTCCTCGAAACGATGTTTTGAATTTAAACAACTTTGGACATCATGACTGGTTCTCGACTAAAGGAAAATCAGCGTAACTATTTGATTATTAATTTAAAGGACCCTGGCTCTTATTTACTCTATAAATTGTACATTCCTACATCCCAGAATTTACCAGAGATCAATTGTCGGCTTGCAATCAGGTGTTTGACCAAATCTTCCAGTGAATGGGAAAGGATCAAGTCCTGGATATCTTTAGGTGTCATTCTGCACTTTAAATCACGTGTCAGTTGATCCTCTTGTTCCTTTTCCGTGTTGCCTTCCACCCGTATATGATGTTCATCAACAGTGGACTTGATCGTTGTTTCATAATAGCGATGCAGATCATCACCTCGAATACCGGCGATCATCAATTCATACTCATACCAGGCCTCCATTGGATATAATTCCAACAGTTCGATGAAAATTGCCACTGGTGGGGATGGATTTTTAAATAAAGCTACTCGATTGGCCTGCAGTTTATCAATATTTTCCTTGTAATAGTCGAGATTATCCTTGTAATCCTCTTTTCGTTCCGAATCGTGGTGAAACTGTTCAGTCATCACGACCAATGACGCCAGAAAGAATCTCATTTCTTTCTGTTCTGTATCACTGAAACGGCGTATAACCTCTTCGGGTATAGGGCGAGCCCTTCTTTTCATGCGCTCTTTATCTTCCTCTGAAAGGACCTTCTCCCCCTCTATTGGTTCCAGACTTAATTCCATTGAAGTACCCTGATATATTGTTGCCAGCTTAAAACTTAGTCTAGATGTTGGGTTTTAGCAAGGAAACCACAGACTACAGTGCTCTTTTATTGCACTTTGTACCAGCATAATAGATTTAGCCGAATATCCGTATATGGACGTTCAGGTGAAAGTAACAACAGGAATCTTGTGACCTTTGATCAACCAGTCACCACCACCGCGGGGAATATAATAACCCTTGATGAAAAATACTGATTAACAGGTGGACGAGTTACCGGGGGCAGGTCTATCATTGGAGTTGATTGTGATGGTCGTTACACTTTGTTAGTGTAACAGCAGCTAGGGATGCAATTGATGAGTCAAGAAATTAAAAAACAATCCAAAATCAGTCATATTGGCCGCTACAAATTGGGAGAGAAACTCGGGGAAGGTGCGACTGGCGTAGTTTATCGTGCCCATGATCCGTTGATGAATCGCTCTGTCGCAATCAAGTCTGTCAAAGCTGAATCAATGACTGAGGAGCAGATAAAACACGCACTTTATGAATTCCGTCATGAGGCTGAAATCGCTGGTAAGTATGCTCATGAAAACATCGTGACAATCTATGATGTTATTAGCGACGACAAGTTAGATTACATTGTTATGGAGTATGTCCCAGGCCGTTCGGTGATGGATTACTTGATTGCCGTAGGTCCAATGGATGTGGATGAAACCCTTTCTGTCGTACACAAGTGTTGTGTTGGGCTGGCATATGTTCATTACCACGGTGTCATTCACCGTGATATCAAACCGGGAAACATCATGTATCGTCCGGCGGATGGTATCGCTAAATTAACGGATTTTAGTATATCCCAGAATATTGAAGACCCGCCTGTTCGAGATACTGGAACGATCGCCTACATGGCGCCTGAGCATTTTGACCCAGACAGAACAATTTCCTTCCTCACAGATATTTTTGCTATGGGTTCAACGATGTATCGGATGCTCACGAAGAAATATCCATTCACCAAGGAAAACACGATTGACCAGATATTACATAAGCCCGCTGTACCGGTTTGTGAGTTACAACCAGAGGTGCCACAAGAAGTATCCGACATTATTGATAAGGCGATGGCCAAGGCAGATGCGGACCGATTCCAGTCAGCAGCGAAATTTGCAAAAGAAATAGAAAATGTTATGAAGCGTTTATATCCCGATTCGTCTCTAATAAATAATGCAAAGGATTACATGTTGATGTAGATGATCGGATCCGGTGGGCCTATCATAAAGAAGGCTCATGTGCGGGCAAGTACGCTTGAATTTCGATCGCGTTAGAAAGCGTACGTTAATGTAATATGGTATTTACAGTTTAATTCCGTAGTGACCCAGAACAGTTATCATGAGCCAATAGCAGCCAACAGTAAGTCCAATAGAAAGACTCATGCTGAGAGTAGATGTCCAGAGTTCACGCCAGATTAAGCAGTTAAAAAGCCGTAGGTATTTTAGGTCGCAGCGACATGGATCCGACGCTTGAACCGCTATTTATGTATTTGTTACGCATGGTACAAGGTAAAAAGACCAATTGCGACAAACCCAACACCTGCGATGTAATGTAAATATTTTTCATTTATATATTCTGAAAGCAAGCTACCGGCTAAAACACCTATCGCCGTTGCAACGATTAGAGCAAACGACGCTGCAATAAACACGGTGAATTTGCTGACATCTTTGTCGGCTGCAAACAGCATTGTTGCCAACTGCGTCTTATCGCCTAGTTCTGCAATAAATACAGCCCCAAATATAGTTGCAAATATTTTCCAGTCCATAATCTTTTTAATTAATTAAATACATAAGGAAGTTACCAGGGAGGCGAATGTCGGATAATAATATATGCAGGGCGGCACCAATTCAATGTGTCTGGCTGATATCAGTATTCAACGCCTGACTTGTTCAGTCTTTTTTTCGTCTTTTGGGTGTATGTGTGCAAGATTTAATTTAGTAGCAGAAATCACGAGGAATCCGATCAAAATTATTACAATACCCGATGATGCATTTGTAAGATTAATTGTGAAATTATCAGATAGAATGATTGTTATACCAGATACACCAGATATACCTAGAATTATCAATACAACGCCTGTCAATATTATTATTAAACCAACAAACAGACCAATTAAAGCTTTTGTTGATTCTTTATTCACTAATTTTCTTAGTTGGTAATTATTAGTGGGTGGGTCGACTGTTGATGAACCTATTCGATCATCTGGGGTTTTTTCAGTCACCATTCTCTCCGTTGATTTGTTCATACATTAACAGGGTAGGGTGGCAGACAATATTTTCTGGAACAATATTGAACGTTGGAGCGTAAGCGACGACGGCCCGAAGGGTGGAGTACAGGGAGGTACGGAATAATTACTATGCAACGGATAGGTATCCAGAGCAATCGACACCAAAACAAAATAGACTTCTCATTAAGAAACTCTACAAATCAGATCAATGTGATATTTATAGATTAAAATGTTCTTTAATTTTCTTATCACTTTCTGATTCTTTATATTCGATATTCTTGTTTTCCTCATTCCACTTTTTAATGCTGTCCCAAAACCCGGCGGATTCCTCTTCTTCCGTTTCAGGTATTTGTTCAGTTTCCTCCGATGTTTTTTCAGCCACTGACTCCGCTTCGGGAATTTTCTGTTCTGCGTATTTTGCCTGTAACGCACTACGTGCTGGTGCTACTTTTTCTGATCCAGAATAAATTCTTTTTGCCTTCTCTATATATTTTTCAGCTTTTGCCAGGTTATTGGATTGCATGGCACCATAGGAGAGTGAAATATATTTATCGGAAACCAAACGAATCCCTTCATTCGCTTCTGTATTATTTTCATTGATCAACAATATTGATAGATATTTGTTTAAGGCGTTATTTTCATTCGGACTGGTAAGGCGAAGTGCGCCGATATCTTCTTCAGCCAATCTTAGCAATTCTTCTATCTGTGTTTGTTCCTCCAGAGCAAGTGCACCTGGTTCTTCTGCTTTAGGTACTTCTTCTACTACAGCTTGTTCAGGTTCAGGTAATGTTTGAACAACAGGGGTCATTTCATCTTCCTTTTCGCCTGAAAATTGAATGATTCCGAAGGCAATGAAAACGAAAACTATTGCAGCACTCGCCAACCATTTAGTCTGAAGATAAACCGGTTTGGAACCACCAGTGATTGCAATCGAATCAACTTTTTCTGTTTCCTCTTCGGACCCACTCGCTATTTTGATCGTGGCAGCTTCTTTTTCAGGATCCAACTTGATCGTAGCGGCACTACTAGAAGTAGCCTGATAGTCGGATACAACCATCGTTGGTATATCATCTTCCACTATCCCGAACTCAGTACGCCATTCAATGACATCCTGCGGGCGTTCATCTGCTTTGAAGGCCATGGCATGATCAATAGCCACAAGAAATTGTTCTGTATATCTACCTTCTCCCCAATTGGAAACCGGCTGATAACAATCTTTGTTGTCATGCACAATCGTCTCACTTCGATCAACAGCAGCCAACGGCATTTTTCCTGTTACTGATTTGTATAAAGTTGCACCCAGGCCGTAGATATCTGTCCATGGGCCCTGACGAATGCTGCTGCTGCTATACTGTTCAATCGGTGCATATCCAGGTGATACCAGCGTTGTCACTGTCTCTTGTTCTGCACTTTTTTCTCCTTCTCGACCAGCGCGCGTTTGACGAGCAGAACCAAAATCCAGCAACACAGGGCTGCCATCACGACGAATGTAAATATTTCCTGGTTTAATGTCCCGATGTATAAAACCTTTTTCATGCATGACTTCCAGACCACTTAAAAGTGGGATGAGTATCTTCATGAGTTCTGATTCACTTAAGGTTTTTCTGCTTTTTAATATTTGTTTCAGACTTTTACCGACCTCGTAATTCATGACCATATAGGCCGTATTGTTCATTTCAAATACATTAAAAACCCGGACAAGATTGTGATGTTCAAATTTGGTCAATATTTTTGCTTCGCTGATAAAACGCTTCAGGCCCCATTCAAAATCTTCCTTGTGTTTATCTGTGGTTGGACGAACAGTCAGATCAGTATGCCGAACAGAGAATTGATCTGGTAGGTACTCCTTGATGGCAACCTGACGATCCAGGTTTATATCGTGTGCGAGGTAGGTAATTCCAAAGGCACCCTGACCAAGAACACTTTCAACTCGATACCAGTGTAGTTCGTAACCGGCTTGCAGCATCATTGGATGAGATTGATCATTCACAAATTTATTCCCTATGCGAATTAATTATTATACGATCGAAAGCAGTATATCAATAATTACAGTCATAATGTGTCCGCATATCTCTGGATAGCAAACATTCATCAAATTCTATTTGTATAATTCAAAAATGTAAGGAGTATGTACAGGAAGTACAGTAGTACGATTACATGGACGCCTGTTGGGATATAGGCAGTTGAAAATGTCTGGAACTAATTTTCAAGCAGTTGCCTACAAGGATGTAGGCAAGGTGCGTGAGCACGACCACATGGATGTGGGAGGTAGAACGAATCAGGAGATAGAGTCGAGGAGCGGAAGCTTTGCCGAGCGCGAAGCCTGAACAACCCTTCAAGGTCGTACTAAACAGAGCCCTTGGGATATTAATTTTCCAGACAGAGTCGAGGCATGATGCCGGGACCGACCTGTCCCTTTTTTAACATTCCAGGCTCAACTAGACTGTAATCATGGCCACTGATTATTCCGTCATCATCCCAGCCTATAATGAGGAAGCTTTATTGGCGAACACTCTCGAAGTGTTACAAAAGGCCATGGCAGGGATCCCGCTCAATGGTGAAATCATCGTTACAGACAACAACTCAACGGATCGCACTGCAGAAATTGCCCAAGCCGCTGGCGCAAAGGTCGTGTTTGAACCCATAAACCAGATATCAAGGGCACGCAACACCGGGGCAAAACATGCCCAGGGGCCTTATCTGGTTTTTATTGATGCCGACACGCAAACCCCCCCGGGTCTATTGCAAATGGCTTTGAACAATCTGGAAAGTGGTAAGTATTGCGGCGGCGGTGCCAATGTAAGTTTTGATACACCTGTAGGTCTACCTGCCAGAATGGTACTGGCTTACTGGAACATCATCTCCAGAGTATTTCACCTGGCTGCGGGCTGCTTTGTCTATAGTCGGCGCGATGATTTTGAGTCGTGCGGTGGTTTCAGTGAAAAACACTACGCTTCCGAAGAGATCTGGTTTTCTATCACACTGAAACGCATAGCTAAAAAATCAAATCGTAAATTTTGCATCATCAGCAAACCAGAAGTAATTACCTCCAGCCGTAAACTGTTCTGGTTCAGCCACATTCAACAACTTGCATTGCTTATTTTCCTGGCGTTGTTCCCCTTTATGATGCGATACAAATGGATTTGCGGATATTGGTACAAGCGACCGGGTGAAGAAAGTGATCAGTGAGGTTGAACAAACCAGGAGCGAAGCCAAAGGGTCAGACGCAAACAATGACAGGTATTTAG
>CAZDFI010000028.1:10605-12041 GCA_964504725.1 uncultured Enterobacteriaceae bacterium | reverse complement strand
CCCGAAGCGATCCCCCGGTATTGATGTGCCAAATATTCGATTAGACTCTACTTTGACGACAACCCTTATAGTCTCACCGATTTAAGGAAACAGAAAATGAATAACGTAGTCCAACTGATCCCCATATCCAATCTGGCATGGACCTTTGTGCCGGTCATCATTGTTATCGGTATTTTGTATAGGTGGTCTCTGGACGCACGAACGTCGATCTATGCAGTTATCAGGATGCTGATCCAGCTACTTTTGATTGGTTATGCCTTGATATACATCTTTGAAACTGATAATGCCTGGATCGTGATGCTGGTTCTGGCAGTTATGTTGCTTGCCTCCAGCTGGATAGCAATCCGACCAATTAAACAAAAAAGATCAGGCGATTATCTGAAAGCTTTAATATCGATTTCTATCAGTGGGATCTGTACCCTGTGGCTGATCACCCAGGCCGTTTTGGAATTGCAACCATGGTTCCTGCCGCACTACATGATCCCGTTGGCCGGAATGATATTCGCCAATTCCATGAATTCGGTGAGTCTGGCTGCGGAACGCTATGAATCAGAAATCGCAAACGGAGTGCCCCCGATAAATGCCCGTCATACAGCCTTACACGCATCACTTATTCCGACGATCAATATGTTGTTTGCAGTCGGGCTGGTGTCTTTACCGGGCATGATGACCGGGCAAATACTGTCCGGTGTTTCACCGCATGTTGCGGTAAGATATCAAATCATGGTGATGTGCATGATATTTGGATCCGCGGGGATTTCATCTGCATGTTTTCTGACCCTGGCCAAGTTAGAGTTTGCAACAAAGATGAAAGAATAGTTAGCATATTAAGTCAATGCACGAGACTCCGAGTCAGTGCCCGTGAGCTCCATCGTTGAATATCCTCTTGTGGCACATTGTATGAATTCAAATTCTCTACAAGAGCTTGACCGTTTCGGGAATAATTCCTTTCCTCACCAGCTTTAGGAACGTCTTATTGGCGCGCGTGTCACACAGTTATGAACAAGGCACCCATCTTGCAGAGTCGCTGTTATAAAACCGCGCTGATCCTGTTTGTGCAAGTTGCAGCCTTTCTTGCTCTTAGCATCCCAACAACTGCGTATACTGGCGATGCCTTCGGATCATCCTCCGGTTACCGTGGTTCTCACGGGGCTCCCAGTGGCTATCGTAATCTGGACAGGGGTCATGGAAAGCATTCAACCCACCGGCAGAGGAGTCGTAATAGTCATTCCGCCACGATTAAACAGAAAAATTCTGGTGGATCTGCCTCAGGAAACCGTAGTTCTCAAGGACTCTCCAGTGGATCTCGCGATCTGGACAGGAAGCATGGAAAGCACAAAGCTCACCGGAAGAATAGTAGCAATAGCCATTCTGCTGCAACTAAACAGAAAAATTCTGTCGTTTCTACCTCCGGAAATCGTGGTTCTCAAGGGCTG
>CAZDFI010000028.1:8566-10505 GCA_964504725.1 uncultured Enterobacteriaceae bacterium | reverse complement strand
TAAACAGAAAAATTCTGTCGTTTCTACCTCCGGAAATCGTGGTTCTCAAGGGCTGTCCAGTAGATCTCGCGATCTGGACAGGAAGCATGGAAAGCACAAAGCTCACAGGCAGAATAGTAGAAATAGCCATTCTGCTGCAATTAAACAGAAAAATTTTGTCGTCTCTACCTCCGGAAATCGTAGTTCTCAAGGGCTGTCCAATAGATCTCGCGATCTCAATAAAAGCCAGGGGCTACAGTCACCATCCAGACAGGAAAGAAATCACAAACATCGGGAAGATGTAGTTCGCCATCAAACACCAGGGGACACCAGTCATCACAAACGATCAGGAACGGTCAAACAACAAATAATTAATGGCCGAAATAAGCACTTTAAAACCCGGATAATTCCAATCGCGTCTAATTCTAGACAGAAAAATATCGTAATACACAGAAATCAAGGACTGACTAAAAATATCAAACCCCAGATAAATCGCCCACAGGTAGCCGCTTTCAGACCGAATAAAATAAGGGGAAAAGTTGTAACTACTCTTCCACGGCAAAGCTTCAAAAGCACGAAATCAGGCAGACAGCATAGAAATAATTCAGATAAAAAAGGCATCGTGTTTCAAACACGACATAAACAACACAACAGCCATTCACGTCATAATCAACAAAGACACCACGGACAACACAGGCATCACAAACACCACAGGCATTTCACTCACTCTGTTTTCTCTCCCTTTGTTTTTTTCAGCTATAGCACTCTTTACTCCCCGTATGGTTATTATCCTTACGCTTATCCCTATTACAGTTCCTTCGGATATAATTCTCCCGCTTATAGTTACGGGAAACCTGTTTATTCAACAAATGAACCCTACGGGATAGATAGCTCAGGCTGGTACTACCTTGCCCAGGGAAATTTCCAGGCGGCGATCAACGTGTTTGCCAAAGATATAGAATCTTATCCAGACGCTGGGATACCAAAGGTCGGTTTTGCACTGGCCTCCGCGGCCGCTGGTAACCTGACGGAAGGCGTGCTGGCCATGCGCGAGGCATTAAATGCTGAACCAGATTCTATTCATTACATCTATTTTGATGAAGAATTGCTGCAGATAATTGATGATCTAATTGAAAAATATGAACATGAATTCCAACAGAGCAATAAACGCCCGGATGAGGCCTTTATGGTATCTGCACTACATTACCTGAAATACGATTACGGGAGTGCACATGAGGCAATAAATCGTGCGATAACGGATGGTGACAAAAGTCCAAGCCTGGGGAAACTGCATGCATTAGTTGATGAACAGTTTGCCAATGAATATGCCGATGAAGATAACTGAAAGGAGGCAGGAATCTAATACAAATGAATGTGTGGATATTGGTACAAGCGACCAGGTGAAGGAAGTAATCAGTGAGGCCAATACTATCAATTGGCTTTCGAATTAATTCATGACCAGGAGCGATTATGTTTAAAGTAACAAAAAACGGGATAAATCGTTTAGATATTGAGTTGAGTGGAAAGCTAGACGCAGAGGAAATGAAAATTGCCCTGGATGAGCTTGTCGAAATGTCGAATGATATTGAAAATGGCATGATGTTGTATGACATTATTGACTTTCATCTTCCATCACTGGGTGCAATTGGAATTGAATTTTCTCGCCTGCCATCAATGTTTGGGATGATGAAAAAATTCAATCGCGCAGCGGTACTGACAGATAAAACCTGGTTAAAGAAAGTCAGTGAGATTGAAGGAGCCTTGTTCCCCGGCCTGGAAATCAAGGCATTCAACAGAGACCAAAAAACCGAAGCAGAAGCCTGGTTATCGAGTTAGAGTAATATTTTGATCAATTAAAGGACTTTTGTATATGGATATACTTATGTCGATGACGACTGCATGGATGCAGGAGGTAGAGTCGTGTCGGGAAGCGCGAAGCCTACACCCCTCAAGGGGGTAT
>CAZDFI010000028.1:0-8556 GCA_964504725.1 uncultured Enterobacteriaceae bacterium | reverse complement strand
CCTTGGGGGACAAAGACCGAGACGGGACGTCGGTATCGACCAGCCCCTTTTAATTGCTTGCATGTCACACTGACTCCATTGATTCCTTTTTGTTATACTAAATTGAATAAAAAATAACAGGGAACTGCTATGGAAGAAATTTACGTATCTGAAGTCATGACAAAAAATGTCACGGCCTGTTCACCTGATACAGCGATAAAAGATGTAATAAAAATATTGAGTCGTAATAGTATATCGAGCCTGATTATTACTGAAAATGATGAGCCTGTTGGTATCATTACCGAACGTGATTTGGTCGCAATAATGGAAGAAATGTTGAATGATATAGCCCGTGATCATTTACCCATTGTTCACTTTATGACCAGCCCTGTCCTTACAGTACATGGCTACAATACCTTTGAGGAAGCTGTAAAGTTTGCGATCAATAAAAATATCCGTCATCTACCCGTTGTTGATCAAAACAACAAACTCATTGGCTTATTAACACAAACCAATATGGTTAAGAGCTTATCTTATATTACTTATACCTTTTCCGAGGAGTCATAAGAGAAAGGAAAAACGTGTTCTGCCCCAGATATAAATTTCTGAAATTTGATAAGTTCTTATCGAATAAGTGTTAATTACTAGCTATGAATGATATTTATCTACTGCAGCGCTTTCTCGATGCTCAAGAAGCTGTTTACCCGGATGTTGTTAGAGAGCTGAGGGGGGGACATAAAGAGAGTCATTGGATGTGGTATATCTTTCCACAAATTAAGGGACTTGGTAAAAGTCATATTTCCCAAAAATATGCATTAGGGTCATTAGATGAAGCAACCGCTTATGTACAGCACCCAATCCTTGGTAACAGGTTATATGAATGTACCGAGATTGTTGTGAGCACAGAGGGAAGTACAGTAAAGCAGATCTTTGGCTATCCTGATTACCTGAAATTTCATTCATCAATGACGCTCTTTGGCCAGGTAGAAAATCATAATCCTCTTTTTGATAGTGCACTAAAGAAGTATTTTGATAATAACAAAGATCAATTGACGCTTGATGCCTTAGGTGGTTCTAGTATTTGATGTCCACTTTCACTGGATAATCGTGTTCAGATGCCCCGATCACTACTTACTTCCTCAGCATGACAAAGGGGGATAAAAAAACAAAAATCAATCGAGTCTGACCCCGATTTATAGGAATTTTTTATTTCGCCATCTGTTTAGATCTGAATTCTTCAATGTCTTTAATTGAACAAGGCAACTCCTTTTTTTCCAGAAAATCGATAATCTGGTCGAGCTTCTCATCGATTGCTATTTGAATTGAAGTTCTAAAGGAACAACGGGCTGCGGTGATGTTTCCACGCGATATCGCCATATAAATGACATCGAAATATTGTTCCATTTCCTGTGAATCCATTCGTATTCCTTATAGTGTTTGTTCGCCTAAACATCTAAATTATATCCCATACTGGGATATATGAAATGCTATTCTAAATTGGGATATATTTCAAGGATTCGAGATAGCCCGATGAGCAATAGATTGTGGGACAAAAAGCAAAAAACGTTTAGAGAAGCGATTAAGGAGATCCGTAATAATCGTAATCTAAAACAGATAAAACTTGCCAAGAAGCTTAAGAAACCGCAAAGCTTCGTTTCAAAATATGAAACGGGTGAGAGGAAACTTGATTTTGTTGAAATATCAGAAATCTGTAAAGCGTGTGATGTTTCCATGGAAGAGTTTGTGAAACTTTATAATAGTAAATTGTAAATCATAGAGTCTGACACTTTGACTACTTTTAGGGGTTTACCCTTTTGATTATTGTTTTTTATTATTACTATCAAGAGGTAGATCTTCTTGTAAACTGGTTTTCTTCTTATGACCTCTCCCTGAACTGACTTTTGCTTTTGATTTTGATTTACTTTGTCCAGTTTTATAATTTTTTAATTGGGCTTCAACTCGACTTTGGATGTATGGCCAGATTTTATCAGCAAGTATTGCAGATGGGTCGGATTCTGAATCTGAGAGGGTAGTCGTTGCAATTAACTGACGATTAATCCCTTCATTTCCATTCTTTTTAATTGGCGGAGAACTCGTGTCGCTAATTGGAAGAAAAATATATACACCCGGTAGTAACGCCACAGTTAGTATTCTTGCTTGCTTTATTTTAAGATGAACTAGCGGGTCTTGTAATTTTGTGTCAATTAGTATGGCACCCTCATCAAATGCTAAATCACAAGTTGGTGACTCATCAAACCTAAATGGTCGCATCAATTCCCGTGCTACGAATCTGCCAAGTCCATCAAACCCTGAGGTCCACACAACTGGTTCTCCAATTCCACCTATAACGTAAGCCCAAGCTGTAATTTCAGGCCAACGCCCAACAAAACCTTCAGTTAGACTAAGGCTCGACGAGCCTCCCGCTGCAACTGTGGCCAAATAGCCAGCCACTAACGGCAATGCCACTTGCCGTATTGGTTCCTTCTTTTCCTCCGCCACTTCTAGACTATCAATTAATCTGTCAAACAGTTGAAGACGTCTCTCAGGAGTCACGTCTCTTAAGTTTTCGAGTGCTTGAACCTCTGGAACTGATTCCATCAATGGAGCTACAAATCGGCCAGATTCATTTTTATCCTTAGCATATCGAGCGTCTTTGAGCGCTCGAAGACTTTCAACAACTGGCTGCAGTTCAGATGTTATGTTATCGGCTCCTGAAAGAGCCGCTAAAGAGGTCCAAATAGGTAACAATTTAGCCCTCAGTCTGGTACTTCGAATCCTATCATGCTCAGGAACTCCCGCCCGGAATAAACGATTGACCGAATCAAATCTTTCTAATACATCGCTAATCGAGATGTCCCCCCACAGTGCAAAAGTACGAGCGATTGCGAATGTCTGCGTCGCAAAACACGCAGAAATCCGGAGATTCGTAACCGGTCTTTCGGCTAGAAGCTGGGCCTCAGATACGATCAACCCTGTCCAAGCGGCCTCCAACCCAGCAAGATCAGGGATTCGAACCATCGAATCTAAGTTTTTAAAACGCTCAGGAGTTATAACGTGGCACCAAGCAGTTAATGGAGATAGATCACTCCGTAGTTGTGCAAGCCGTCCGTATAGTCGTCGCAATTCTTTCTCTTGAACAACTATTAAAAGAGGTTGTACCCCTTTTTCATTTTGCTGTTTTTTCCAAACGAGTCCCATTGAACCAGCTTTTATTCGCTGACGGTTCGACGGTTCCCATGCAACGGAATTTCCAGCTTCACGCCCCTCTAATAATTCGTTTAGATCACTTTCTTGTACAACTGTAAAGAAATATTCAGATTTCATTTTTACTCACCAAAGCTCGTCATTAGGTTGTGAATATGCTTGAGCAAGAACCTGTGGCAGGTGCTCAGTATAATATATGTCTAAACTCGTTTTCGCGCGAGTGACAACAGTGTAATAGACTTCATTATCATGATGATGATCTAACTCTTCGCAGAAGAGCCAATGAACAGCACGAAATTCCAATCCCTTACATCCTGAGACGGTAATAATACTAATCGGTATATCTAAAGAAAATGATGGATCATAATCGTCATCTGATGTTTCCTTTGCTCGAATAATCTGGGATTTACCTTTAAGATCTACATCATTTTCTAAATAATTAAAAACGAAGTCTCTCTTTTCCGTTCGAGCAACAATAATCGCCAATTTATCGCCTTCTTTAATTAGATCGGCGTACACTCTAACTTGATCCTTTAATTTTTTAATGGCAGAATTAATTTGCTCTTCTTTTGATAGCGGCCCATGAACGTCTACTGTCCCAGGTTTGGGACCTTCGTAATGTGCAGTTTCCTCGAGTGTACCTCCTCCATGGGGAACAAGGATTCGATCAGCTACTCGACAAATTTCTGGCACAAGACGATAATGGAAAGGCAACGTACGTTCTTTCAATGAGTCAATCTGCCTGACAGCATCCAGACCTTCAGCTTGATCAAAAATCTTTTGTCGACTATCACCAACAAAAAATAGTGTTGGGCTCCATTGTTTTAAAATTTCGACTTCTTCCTCTAATAGATCCTGCGCTTCATCCACAAATAGCGCATCATATAAGGGTAGATATTTTTTATCTGCAAATCCCATTGCGCCTATTGCCAGAGATCGTTTCCACGAAATTAAATCTGGCATTTCCTTAGGTAAAGATGTCCTATGTTTATAATAAAGTCTTCGGATCCACGACTCAATGGTCGTTACACACGATTCTGGAAAAATCTCTCGTCCACGGGAATCGAAACAACCTGTTTTCATGAATTCTACCAAAGGTCTTGTGAAAGTAAGAATCAGTACGTTTGGCATTTCCTGACTTCGTGCAAACTGAGCTCGACGAACGAGTACATTCGATTTCCCTGAACCCGGCGAACCAAGTATTAAAAATTTCTCTCTTAATGGCAGATCCTCGATAATAGCAATCTGATCTTTATCCAGTTGTTCTTTGCGAGCCCACCATAGCGACATATTATCTGCACCCAATCACGCTACTATTCTTTAGTCTTGTATTAAAAGCTTGACTGCCAAATCTTCGAGAGTAGATATTACCTGATCAGCAAGGACTGTAACAGCATGCTCTGTGTCCTCAACTAAGGGCAATTTCATTGAGGCTTCCTTTAGATGATCGTTTTCTCGCCGCGAAAGATTCGCTACTATATTGAAAAATATCTTCCCAAATTGTTCGACTAAAGATATGTCCAAATCAAATATTATCTTTGTGTTATCACTATGGGCAATTTGAGAAGATGTATTCCACTCGAAAGTCAGTTTTTTCGCAGTGTCGTCCAGCAAAGGGGATATCGTATGCATAGCTGTAACACCTTTATTTCTTAGTTGACTCGCGACAGTATCTTCAATTCCACGGGTCACTTCCAGTATCCTTCGAAGCATGCCTACGTTATCTACCATGTGTTCGTCATTACCCTGTTTTCCTGTTAGACCAATAAGCTGTAAGGAATGGGATCGCTGTGCCGAATAATCAGCCATAAATTCTTCAATTGTAATTGATGAACGCCTCTCCCAGCTCTTATCCAAAGCACGTCTCGCGAGAAATATTAAATCATGATCAACATCATCGGCCTCAATTATTGGTTCAATTGTCGCTACTACCCAAGCGAACATGTAGCGGTTTTCTTTTGACCTAGAATACTCCGAATCAAAAAGTGGTTCACGCATGATCAAATCGTGCAGAAGCCCCCCAAGTTGATATACATTGAGGGCGTGCCACAACTTAGAATCCGCATCTATCAGGCGAAACAAATATTCGGGTGGTGAGTATCTTGCCGTCGCCAGCACAGGTAATTGACCGTCGTGATCTGTCCCAACTCCTACAGGATCATAAATATCGCGAATTACCGATATATCCAATAATGTAGCCTGAGTAAAATCATCTGATATGAATATGTTCGCGGATTTAATATCACGATGGCAAAGTTCCTTATTCTTTAAAAATATTGTGGCTTTGGCAATTTGATCTACTATTGCTCGAATTCGGTTTCGCGGAATATCAGCTAATCGCTTCTCAAGCTCAGTTCCAGGTGCACGACTCATTAACACAAAAAGTCGATTTTCGAACTCACCACCATCGTATATCTGAACAAGAGACGGACAATCATGGTCTCGTAATTCTAGTTGTTGCGAAATCCTATCGCTTTCGATTTGACCCTTCTGTCCAGATGAAAAAGCTTCGTCATAAATTTTTAGTGCACGCAATCCATCAGTACTCTCAACTTCGAAAACCGGTGCTGTCCCACCTTGACCCAGTTGCTTATTAATCGACCATCCAACTCCCTTAGATTTGCACCATTTTTTAGCTATCTCACATGCTTCATTGTCTTGCTGGCTTTCATTCATAGTCATTGAATCAATGGGGTCGATTGATTTTGACGAGCACAAAACCCCACAACACGGAAGATAGTTTGAAATAGTCCATCAATTTCCTGCTGCCAATTGTTCGGTCTTCGTTCCTGACGCGACTCTACCACCCACATCCTTGTAGGCGTCCCTTCACTGCCAGTATTTCCTCCGTCCATGTAGGTCATATTTGCCCCCTTGCAAAAAAATTCGAATATAGACCCATTCATTCCAGTTATCTAGCTTAAATGGTGTTCTAGAAGTGCACTCCGCTTTTTTTAATCGCCGGTAAAAGGTGACAAATCACCAGGAATGATGATTTGCACAACTGCAAAGTTGCCGAAGGCGAGGTATATGGATATACCGAGTGAAACCAATACTAAATAAAGAATAATGATATCTAATATTGACTCGGCTTTGTCTCCTGAGTCGCTCTACCTCCTGCATCCATGCAGTCGTGGCTACCGGTTCAAGACCGGTATGACGAACTTGCCACTAAATCTAGATAAATAGAGAGCTCACAACTAAACTAAATACCAATAAGGCAGAGACATCAGTAAAAGCGCTGATGGCTTAACACACCTTAGCCCAGTAAGGTGTTGCCGAATAGACTGGGCACTTATTAAAAAGTGACCCTCCTATCGTAAATACCCGATGGACAACGGCGACCTTGTTCCCAATCCTGTAGTGTACGAACAGAGACTCCCAGAAGTTGAGCAAATCGTGATTGTGATAATCCGGTTTTCTTACGAATACCCGCAACATCAGGCACGTTGATTATGCGGCCATGCTCTCCACTTTTGAGTTCACGGAGTCCCTCAAGTATTTCTTGCCCTACATCACGTTTCCGTTTATTCATTTTCGATTTCCTCGCGGATCTGCCGTAATACATGCGCAGGAATATTTACGGTTTCATTCTTTGAGTACATCGTCAACATCCAGATAATTTTCGGTGAAGCTTTTACAAAATAGATGATTCTATAACCACCACGTTTCCCACGTCCGGTTGCACTCCAACGAAGTTTACGCACACCACCTGAGCCAGGAATAACATTACCTGCTTCAGGGTTCTCCATGAGAGCAAACTGGAGCTTCCGGTACTCATCATCAGTCAAATAGTCCCGAACAAGGCGACTGAATAGCCTTGTCTCAATGAAACTGTACATGGATTATACTACGGCAATGCCGTATAGAGTCAAGTAAAAAACGGGAAGATAATCCCTGATAAATACAGGGGAGATATTGCGGAATATGCTGAACATGACAAAAACCTCCTTGTTTTTATTGAGTATCGGTAAGCAATCGATATATTGTTGATTCCAGATTCTAAACCAGCAACATACAGAAAGACATATTTATGAACAAGCGTACAAAAAAACAAAAGACTGAAATCAAAAAACTGGCTTCAATGCCGGACGAAGAGATAGATACGTCTGATATTCCGGAAACGACTGACTGGAGTAAAGCAATTGTTGGAAAATATTACCGGCCTGTAAAAAAAACAGGTCACCATCCGCCTGGATGCTGACATGCGGATATGCTGAAATGGTTTAAGGCTCGGGGAGGTAAATATCAGACCCATATCAACCAGGTACTACGTCGCTATATGGAATCAAATCAGCCCGATAAATGACCACCTTCAAATTGCTACATTAATCCTTGCGGTATTATGATTTTTAGCCTTGTGTTTAACTGTCAATATCACATCCTGATCGAGCTTATTAAGCCAGGTTAAAAGCCTGTCAAAAGTGAAGCGTCGTAATTCACTGCCCCGTTTTAGTTTTGAAATGTAGGAACGATCTGCATTAAGAAGTTTTGCTGCTTGATGTTGCGTCAGGCCGCGTTTCTTGATGACATCAAGAATAGCCGTTGCTAATTTTGCTTTAGCCAGCATTTCATCAGCAGCGTCTACACCCAGATCGGCAAAGACGTTACCGCTACTTACTTCATAATCTGTATCGTTGACCATAATTATTTACCCGATTTACTTAGTCCCAGGGCTTGTTTATAACGTTGTTTAATAATGTCAATATCCTCTTTTGGCGTTTTAATTCCCTGCTTTGATTTCTTTTTAAAGCAGTGCAATACATAGACAACCCCAGCAAGATTTGCCACATAAACTGCCCGGAAGGTATCCGTATCATATCTTTCGACAAGCTCCATAACACCCGACAGACTCTTGAATGATTTTGCTGTATCTGGCGTCTTGCCTCGCTGCACTTCGTACAGATCATATCCAACATCATCTCGAACAGCATTGGGAAATTTCCGTATATCCTTACGGGAGCCCCTATGAAAACCAACGTTTTCAAATCCTCATCGTCCATAGCTAAATGTGGCATAAAGACCACATTTTTACAAGTATTAATATTAGCCGGGATGGTGGTGACCCGCTCACCAGTGGTGTACTACAGTATCTAAAGGGTCAGTGTGAAGTGCAAGGATGCACTAATGCCGTAAGCTTATGGAGCGCAGGAACGGCTAATTGAGTATTTCCTATAACAAAAGAAAAGCCGCAACAACAATAATCAATACTACGACACCACACATTATCAATGTGTTATTTGATGATGATTTTTCTACTGCAATTGTTTCGTCCTGTTTTTCGCTTACTTCTTCTTTAGAATCTATAGGGTCAGTGTCTGAGCGATCCCCACGAATTTCACGATTCCCATTGATGTTTTAATAACAGACATT
>CAZDFI010000027.1:13881-28520 GCA_964504725.1 uncultured Enterobacteriaceae bacterium | reverse complement strand
CTATATTACAATTTGTGGGCAACCAGATGTCGTGCCAGTACTGGAATCCCTGGGTACAGAGTTTCAAATTAATGCAGAACTGGTTTTTGTAACCCCCAATGGAGAAACCTTACAGGGAATAACAAAACTCATTGAAGAAGGCCATTTAAAACCTCTTCCGATTGAAGAATATTCATTAAAAGAGGCAAAAACAGCCCAAATAAAAAGTGCTGTAGGGCATGTGCGCGGTAAACTGGTATTACGAGTTTAGTAGCAATGATTATTAAAAAAAGACAGTGACTAATCTGAAATTAAATATTCTTTTTTAAGTATTACTAAACAGAGCTATAAACTGGTTTACCGGCATTTTTTCCAAATGCTGTTGATCATTGAAAATTTCGGTTATCTTTTCTATTTGTTTACTATTAAATTGCCTTTCCAAATTGTGTTTAAATTTATCCTTTAGAAGTGGTAAACCTTCACTACGACGAAGCCTATGTCCGAGGGGATATTCTATTTCAATCCGTTCAGTAAATTCACCATTGTTAAAAAATATCTGTACAGCATTTCCTATAGCACGCTTATCGGGATCAAGATAATCTACACTGAAACGTTTGTTTTCCAGCACTTCCATTTTTTCTCTCAATGAATCGATACGGGGATCAGAAGCAATGCCATCTTCATAGTCATCTGCTGTCAATCTTCCGAAGATTAATGGAATAGCAACAATATATTGAATGCAATGATCGCGATCAGCAGGGTTATACAAGGGACCTGTTTTATCAATAATGCGCATACCTGCTTCTTGAGTCTCAATCACGATTTTTTCAATTTCATCAAGTCGATCTTTGACTTCTTTACTCAACTTTATTGCTGCTTCTACTGCTGTCTGAGCATGGAATTCAGCTGGATAAGAAATTTTAAATAGAATATTTTCCATAACGTAGGTGCCATAAGCATGGTTCACCTTTATTGCTTCGCTATTGAACATAACGTCCTGAAAGCCCCAGGTTTCAGCTGTGAGTGCTGACGGATACATTATTTCTTTCTTTAAGGGTAATAATGATAGCCATACTGCACGACTAACCGCATCCCCCGAAGCCCATGATTTTCGTGAGCCGGTATTAGGTGCATGTCGATAGGTACGTAATGCAGCTCCATCGATCCATGCATGTGATAAAGCATTAAAAATCTGATTACGATCTCGACCTAACATTGCTGTTACTACAGCGGTACTAGCTACCCTAACAAGAAGTACATGATCTAGTCCGACACGATTAAAACTGTTTTCAAGTGCCAGAATACCCTGAATTTCATAAGCTTTTATCATGGCATCTAAAACATCGGCCATCATCAGAGATTTCCCGTCATTGGAGAGGTGTTGTTGACTTACATAATCTGCCATTGACAGGATTGCGCCCAGATTATCTGATGGGTGCCCCCATTCAGCTGCCAGCCATGTATCATTAAAATCCAGCCAACGGATCATTGTCCCAATATTAAATGCAGCTGTGACAGGATCGAGTTCATAGGATGTCCCTGGAACTCTAACTCCTCCTTGCATTCCTGCACCAGGTACGACTGGACCTAATAATTTTGTACAAGCGGGATAATTCAATGCCTGGATGGCGCACCCTAGTGAATCCATAAGGCAATAACGTGCTGTTTCCCGTGCCTTCAATGATTCAACTTTATACTGCAATACATAATCCGCAATATCTATTAAGAGTTGATCGGGCTGGGGCCGACGATTATCGCGTACTCCTTTGTTTTTATTTACCATGCTCAGGGTAGTTATTCATTTATTTATCTTGTTATTTACGACTATTAATGTCCACGTAAGGGCGCTTTGAACGACCAATATAATCAGCGCTGGGTCGAATTAAACGATTATTTTTTCTTTGTTCCATTATATGTGCTGCCCAACCACTTACACGAGAGCAGACAAAGACAGGTGTAAACAACTGCGTGGGTATACCCATAAAATGATAGGTTGATGCGCTATAAAAATCCAAATTAGGGAATAATTTTTTCTCATCCCACATGAAACTTTCAATCGCTTCAGAGATAGCATAAAGCTTTTTATCTCCTATCTTCTCTGAAAGTTTCTTAGCCCATGATTTAATGACCATGTTTCGTGGATCGTTTTTACGGTAAATTGCATGCCCAAACCCCATGATTTTATCTTTACGATCCAGCATATTCTTAACGCCTGAGATTGCTTCTTCAGGTGTTGTAAAATGTTCAATCAGTTCCATCGCAGCTTCGTTAGCACCACCGTGTAAGGGGCCTCGCAATGAGCCTATTGCACCTGTTACTACAGAATAAAAATCCGATAAAGTGGAGGCACACACTCTTGCTGTGAATGTAGAGGCATTAAACTCATGCTCAGCATACAAAATTAATGAAACATCCATCGCACGGCACTGTAACTTATCCGCTTTTTCGCCATGCAATAGGTGTAAGAAGTGTCCAGCAATGGTTTCATCGTCAGTCTCAGTCTCGATACGATTTCTGTTACTAGTGAAGTGATACCAATAGAGTAGTATTGAAGGAAATACAGCAAGTAATCTGTCTGCCACATCTGTTTGTTGGTTGAAATTTTCCTCCTGCTCTAATGTGCCTAACATGGAACAACCCGTACGCATGACATCCATAGGATGGGAATCTGCAGGTATCCGTTCCAACACTTCTTTCAACGTTTGGGGCAGACCACGAAAAGATTTTAACCTGGTTTTATATCGTTCAAGTTTTCTGGAGTTGGGCAAATCACCATATATTAATAAGTAGGCGACTTCTTCAAAGGTGGATTGTTCGGCTAACTCAATAATGTCATAGCCGCGGTAAGATAGTTCAGTACCTTCTTTGCCTACTGTCGCGATTGTTGTTTCACCCGCGGATACTCCCCGCAATCCAGTATTGGCTTCAGATTGACTCATGATGATTTGATTCTTTGCCTTGTTTTAATGTGTAAGCTTTACAAAAATAGTTTACGTTGGTCCTTTCTGTAATTACTGTTACTGATGTTGCTCACATTAGAATATGTGTGTTTCATTAATAGGCTGCCTTACGAGAATGTTTTGCTGCATGGGCCTCTTTAAAGGCATTATAGATAAATAATAATTTATTTATGTAACTATAAATGCAAGTTCAATTATCTAAAATATATATGTTTATTTTAAACTATGCCTTTGTCAGTAAGTTCAGCGACTAGTTGTTTTTCCATTTCCAATAAATCACAGTAGATTTCATCGTTATGTTGTCCTAGTTCTGGTCCGCACCATTTTACTTTTCCGGGCATATCAGAGAGTTTTGGAAAAACATTGTGCATCTTTAATTCATCGAATGCAGGATGTGGCATAGTTATGATGGCTTCTCGCGCCTTGAAATGTATGTCCTCCAACATATCCGGAGCACGATAGATCTTACCATTGGGTACACCATACTCATTCATTAATTCTCGTAGTTCGGCTGCGGTCATGGTTTTGGTCCATTCAGCAATCATATCATCCAGCTCTTGCTGGTGTTTCCCCCGGGCACCGTGAGTGGCATAGCGTTCGTCTTCAGCCAGTTCCGGTCTGCCCATCGCCTCTGCGAAACGTTTGAAAACAGTATCCTGGTTGGCCGCGATCAAATATTCACCATCTTTCGTTGGATATACATTTGCTGGCGCAACATTGGGTAATATAGAGCCAGTGCGTTCGCGTATATAACCCGCCTTTTGGTACTCAGGTATTAACGATTCCATCATACCCAGAACTGCTTCATAGATTGCTGAATCAACGACTTGACCTTTACCGGTAATATTGCTCGCATGCAAGGCAATTAAACCACCGAGTGTGCCAAACAAAGCAGCAAGCGCATCACCAATACTGATTCCCATTCGGCTGGGTGGTGTCGATGGATCACCAACAACATAACGTAATCCACCCATTGCTTCACCAATCGATCCATAACCTGCTTGTGACGCATAAGGTCCGGTTTGACCAAAACCGGTGACTCGGATCATGACGAGTTTCGGATTGATTTTTGCGAGCTCATCATAACCAAGACCCCAGCGTTCCATAGTGCCTGGCCGGAAATTTTCCACGAGAATGTCAGACTTTGCGACGAGCTGTTTAATGATCTCCTGACCTTCCGGTACCCGTGCGTTGAGTGTGATCGATTTTTTATTACGGGCAATGACCGGCCACCAGAGTGATAAACCATGGGCTTTTTCCTGGCCCCATACACGCATGGGATCACCGATTTTAGGTTGCTCAATTTTAATTACTTCAGCACCAAAATCACCTAATAACTGTCCGCAAAAAGGGCCTGCCAAGAGCGATCCCATCTCGATGACACGAATATCAGACAGTGGTCCTTGCTTTTTTAGATCAGATTCTTTAGTCATAATTCACTATTAATTATTTCAAAATTAATTGATAAGTAAATGGGTCTCACGAACCGTTTTGAACTGATTTGGGCAGATGGTAAAGTTTTTATAAACCGACTATGAGTCACCATATTAGATTTCTAACTATCACATAAGTCTTGTGTATTATGTCTTACATATAAATTTGCTAGAATCCAGGAAGATCGCCCTTCATTATATTATCCTTCTGGTACTTTTCAATAAAATTGTATACATTATCTAACGAATAGTGGCTAGTATTAGCTAGATTAGCTTAATATTAAGGATGTTTGCATACAATTTTTAGATATTGAATATTTGAATCCATAATAAAATAGATCATGGTTGAGCAGATAGAAATCATTGATGTTGCACCACGTGATGGTTTGCAAAGTCAACCTAAATTGGTTGATACGAATACGAAAATTGAACTGGTTAAGCGACTAATCGAAGCAGGTGTGGGGCGTATTGAAGTTGTCAGTTTTGTCAATCCGAAACGGGTCCCACAAATGGCCGATGCGGAAGAAGTGATCAAATTGTTGCCCAAAAGGGATGATGTGACTTATATCGGACTGGTCCTGAATATGCGCGGTTTTGAACGTGCCGTAAAAAGTAAGATCGATGAAATCAACTGTGTTGTGGTGGCAAGCGATACTTTCAATCAGCGTAATCAAGGAGTGACAACAGAACAAACGCTGCAGTCCATCGAAGAGATTGCCATTCAGTCTAAATCAACTGAACTTAAATGTGGTGTGACGATTAGTGCTGCATTCGGCTGTCCTTTCGAAGGTGAGGTACCGGTAAGCAGGGTAGTTGAACTTGCAAAACGATTAATCGACATGGGGATCGGCGAGATTGTACTTGCAGACACGATTGGTGCGGCGGGTCCATCAGACGTAAGTGAAGTGATCCGTGCTGTACGAGAAGTGTCCGGGGATACAACAATACGCTGTCATTTTCATAATACGCGTAATACAGGAGTGGCAAATGTCTATGCAGCGATCATGGAGGGTGTTCGGATATTTGATGCGAGCTGTGGTGGTGTAGGTGGATGTCCATTTGCACCGGCGGCAACAGGTAATGTAGCCACAGAGGATCTATTGTATATGATCCACAGGATGGGATTTGAAACTGGTATTTCAATAGAAGGGATCATGGAGACTGCACGATGGCTAGAGGGACCTCTTCAGACTCAAATGCCGGCGATGGTGACCAGGGCTGGATTATTTCCGTCTAATGCAGAACACGACGGTGCAAATTAAAAATCAAATCATCGAAAACGCAAAAAACTATTTTAGTACCCTAAAAATCTAGAATGAAGCTGTCCTCACGGTCAGCATTTAGGAGATTCATACATGTCATACAGGCTTGGTGTCGATGTTGGCGGTACATTTACTGATTTGCTGCTGATAAATGAGGAAAATGGGGAGACCTTTACAGCCAAAGTTCTCTCTACACCGGAAGATTCCTCAATTGGAGTATTAAACGGTGTAAGTCGCATTTGTGACGAATCAGGTGTGAATCCCAAAACGATTACCAGAGTAATGCACGGTACTACTGTTGCAACAAATGCAGTATTAACAGAACGCGGTGCAATAGTTGGATTAGTGACGACCAAAGGCTACAAACATACACTGCAAGTGGCGCGCTCTTTTTGCCCCGGCGGCCTGGGTGGTTGGGTCAGCTTTGTAAAAAAACCTCTTTTGGCAAAGCTAGAACTCACTATAGAAGCCGATGAGCGTATGGACGCTAATGGGGTCGTGGTCAGGGAACTGGATGAAGAGGCTTTGTATGCCGATTTAACTACCTTGCATGCGAAAGGTGAGGTGGAGTCTCTGACTATTTGTTTTATTAATGCTTATCTTAATGGTGAAAATGAACAACGGGCAGCGGTTATTGCCAGGAAAATTTTCACTGGTATCCCGATTTCTATATCCAGTGATGTTGTTCCTGAAATGCAAGAGTATGAGCGAACTGAAACTACAGTTGTAAATTCCTATGTTCGTCCCGAAGTTGAGAAATACATCAATAACTTACAAGTTGCATTAAAAGATCGCATGGGAGATAACTTATCGCTTTCCATTCTACGTTCCGATGGAGGCCTGGCATCTGGTCGTGCTTCAGCTGAATCACCGATCAACATGTTGATGTCAGGCCCTGCCGGTGGGGTCGCAGGAGCAATCTATTTTTGCAGTCGCGCAGGCTATGACAATATCCTTACCTTCGATATGGGTGGCACATCTACAGATGTAGCACTGATCCAAAATGGCAAAGCACGTGTGCGTCGTGAAACGATTATTGCCGATGTAAGAGTACGTGCTCCTTCAGTCGATGTACGTTCGGTGGGTGCTGGCGGTGGTTCCATCGCATTTGTACCCGAGTTAACCAAGGCCTTACGTGTTGGCCCACAATCTGCCGGTGCCGTACCTGGTCCCGCCGCGTATATGAAAGGCGGAGTGGAGGCCACCGTTTGTGATGCAAATGTTGTCCTTGGATATTTACCATCAGATGTGCAGTTGGGAGGGGCCATGGCCATAGATAAGACTGCAGCCGAAACAGCGGTACAAAAAGTGGCTGATGCGATGGGTATTGGTTTAATGGAAACTGCAGAAGGCATAATCAAGATTGTTAATGAATCCATGCTCGGCGCATTACGCCTGGTATCGGTCGAACAAGGTCATGATCCGCGTGATTTTTCCCTGGTTGGGTTTGGTGGTGCAGGTCCATTGCATGCCAATGCTTTGGGTATATTGACCGGAGCATGGCCTGTAATAATTCCACCAGGTCCTGGAGTACTTTGCGCCTATGGTGATGCCACGACTCAAGTACAAGATGAAGCAGCACGTAGCTATGTCACGATGGCGGTAGACGCGAACACTGAGCAGTTACTTGCTGACTTACATAAGCTGCAAAATCGTGCCGCTGAATCACTTAATGCTGATGGCATCCCTGAATCTGATCAGGAAGTGTTTTTTCAGGCTGATTTACGCTACGCAGGTCAAGCGTATCAAATTTCTCTTGATTTTACGGAAGATGATTTGCTGGATAAGGGGATTGATATGTTGACCGAGCGTTTCGATGCGGAGCACAAACAACTATTTACGTTTGATCTTGGTGAAGGTCACGAGATCGTAATGATAAGAGCAATAGTAAAGGCCAAAACCAGGGCCCTTTCTGATTTTAAGGTAGGTACGGGCGGCACGGTTTTGGAAGATTCCAGGTTACATGATACTCGTTACTATTACGATGGCGATTGGTACGATGCAGTAATTTATGACCGAAATAAATTACACGAGGGTTTGATTGTCCCCGGCCCTGCGATCGTAATCGAAATGGATTCTACCACTGTGGTATTGCCTGGTTATGAAGCAACAGTGGATAAGCTTGATAACTTGATTATCAGGCCAACGAATTAAACGTGGGAGAGCGAAATGACAGCAACAATAATTGAATCCAATTCCATTCCCTTACAACGGGTGGATGTAGACACTGTGACAGTCGATATCATTGAAAATGCTTTACGTAATGCACGTGAAGAAATGGATACAGTTTTGTTTCGTACTGCCATGTCTCCCGGTATTCGGGAACAAGGGGACTGTTTTCCCATGGTGGCAAATAAAGATGGCAAGATGGTGGTTGGCCAGTTCGGATCTTTTATCTATGGTTTTATGCAAGCTTATGATGAACAGATCGAAGAAGGCGATATCATTCTAACCAACGATCCCTATATGTGTAATGGGGCCGTATCGCACCTGCCAGACTGGATAGTTTTGGTACCGATATTTAAGGACCAGCGTCACATTGCCTGGTCTGCCATGTTTGGACATATGACTGACAATGGCGGTATGGTTCCTGGCAGTATTCCCATTGAAGCATCTACGATATTCCAGGAAGGTATTCGTATTCCGCCAACCAAGCTGTACAAAAAAGGTGTGCTGCAACAAGATATACTTGAGTTGATCCTGCATAACGTAAGAACACCACAATGGAACAGGTTTGATTTAAATGCCCTGGTTGCAGCTTGTAATACGGCATCTAAACGGGTTATTGAATTAGCTGATCGGTTTGGTGATGACATTTTACATTCAACCATGGAGATCATGTTGGAACGGAATCATATGGCGATGAAGCAGATCATCGAAATGCTGGTGCCTGAAGAACCGCGTTCATTTGAAGATTACTTATGCGATGACGGTGTCGGTATGGGGCCATATAAAATAAAATGTACCTTATGGCGTGAAGGTTCAAAGGCAATCTTTGATTTTGAAGGGACAGACCCACAGGCAAACAGCTCAATTAATTTTTATTTGAGCAAAGAAATGTTCAAGATGTTTTTTGGTGCCTTTACCATTAATTTATTTGATCCACAGATCCTTTTTAATGATGGTTTTTATGATCTGGTTGATGTGCGTATACCGGAAGGTTCCTTGTTGGCACCAAAATATCCTGCTGCATTGTCCGGGCGTACCCATGCGTTGGGTCGCATCTTTGATGTTATGGGAGGCTTGCTGGGCCAGGGTGCACCGGAGGCGCTGAATGCTGCCGGGTTTTCAGATAGCCCCCATTTGTTCTATTCAGGCTATGACAAAAAAGGTGACTGGTTCCAGCTATTCCAGATAGGATTTGGTGGTGTACCTGGACGCCCTAGTGGTGACGGTCCTGATGGTCATTCGTTGTGGCCTAGTTTTACCAATGTACCCAGTGAATTTATAGAAGCGTATTTTCCTTTGCGCATAGAGCAATATGAGCTTATTCCTGATTCTGGAGGAGCAGGACTACATCGAGGTGGTAATGGCCTGAGTGTCGCTTATCGTTTCTTATGTGACGGTATGATCGCGATACATGATGAGCGCTGGTTAACCAGCCCCTGGGGGGTCAATGGCGGCGAGCCCGGTCAACGTTCCAGTAAGCTGTTAGTGCGTGCCGATGGTTCTGAGCGATGGTTGCCGTCAAAATGCGATGGTATCCAGGTGAAAGAAGGTGATTTACTTTACTTCAATACCTGGGGGGGTGGTGGCTGGGGTGATCCCTATGCTCGAGATCCGAAATTGGTAAGACAAGATATTGAACGTACCTTGGTCTCAGCAGAGGGAGCCAGGCGATATGGCGTTGTTATATCCAGTGACGGTAGTGTCGATAACGAGGCGACGAAAAAATTACGAAATGAATTGATAGCTAAACGGGGGGAACCTGGGCTGTTTAATTTTGGTGGAACAATAGATGAGATTAAATCTCGTTGTCTTGAGGAAACACATTTACCGGCACCGGAATCGCCCAGCTTTAATTAAACTAAACGGAGACGTGAATGTATCTAAAACGACGTAATGTAGCATTGAGAGCAAAACCTGCATTAACAGGACTCAAATACGCTCGATGCACCAAGCTGGAGAATTGCTATTATGACTGATCCCTATTCCGATGCAGGTTATGACACTGGCGATATTGGTTATGGAGAGCGACCTGCTGTTTTGGTTGTTGATTTTCAACTTGGTTGTACTGATCCCAAGTACCCGTTAGGTCGCTTACCAATGGTACATAAAGCAGTGGAAAACACAGCCAGGTTGTTAAAAGTGGCACGAGCCAAAAATGTACCAGTCGCCAAGAGCTACACGGCCTACGGTAGCAGGCAAGACATGCCATACTGGAAAGTAAAACCTGTAGTTGATGATTTTATTTATGGCCATCCATCTACTGAATTAAACCCGCTCATCCATGATCCAGATTATGACTTTACCTTCTGTAAAGGCGCCCCATCTATCTTTTTTAATTCTCCTTTAACAACTTATCTTACCCGTCAGGGGATAGATACAGTCATTATCACCGGTTGTACAACCAGTGGTTGTGTTCGGGCATCGATCATTGATGCTTTTTCTCATGGTCTGCGTGTTATCGTGCCTGAAGAATGTACCGGTGATGCTGAGGAGGAACCACACCGAATGAGTCTTCGTGATTGCGGACGGCGTTATGCCGATATAACCAATCTGGAATCGGTAATCAATTATCTTGAAACATTATAATCTTAGCGGCGGGATAAAAATAATGGAATATCTGGTGTATTCGCCTAGTCTCTTGAGTTGTCTACTTTCTACTTAAATTGGTTTAATCTGAAGTTGTATTATCATTCTTAATAAAAACATTGTGTGCCGCACGCAGATGGGACTCCATGACACTCTGGGCCCAGGGACCGTCTTTTGCCTTTAAGGCATCGATTAATTCCCTGTGTTGATAATTGCTGCGCACAACATCATTGTCATCATACATTTCAAGTGTTTTTAGGATCATAGGTATTTCAACTAACCACGATAACATGCGATTGATACGGTCACTGTTTGCAGCTTCCATAATAATAGTATGAAAACGATGATTGAACTCAATCATTGCGTGGTGTTTATCAGGGGTGCGGTTTTTGGAGAGTGCCTCAATTTCACTGGCGCACTGCTCAAGTTCACTAATGGAATCCTCCGTGATACGAGTAGCTGCGCGTAAAGCAGAGTAACCTTCAAGCATGGTGCGTAAATGAAAAATATCGTTAACATCATCATGTGACCATGACGAAACAAAGGCCCCATGATTTGGTATAAATTTAACTAAGTGTTCAGTGTTAAGTCTGTGTAACGCCTGGCGTATTGGTGTTCTGCTGACATCTATATCCTCGGCCAGCTTTTCTTCGGTCAGGTGCAAGCCAGCGGCATATTTGCCAGATAAAATATGTTGCCTTATCTGATCGTAGGCATGTTCAACGACTTTTGTCATAGCAACCCTCTCGCCAAATTAAACCATGTTTTTAAACAATTGTAAGTAATTACTGCTTACGAAATAGACATGTCTATTCTGTAATATTTGTATACATAATAATTTATTGGGACCATATCTCAACTGATGATTATTCGAAGGAAAAATAGCGACATCGTTTTTTATCATCGTGTTCACAAAGTGGATAAAGACTTGAAGTTTCCAAAAACCATAGCGCGCAAAGATATATCAAATATCAAAAACAATTCACGTATCTTTTATTTATAAACCACATAATATTGATTATAAACATAGTCTTATAATAATATTATGAATATAGATGATATTTTAGCTGCAAGCTAGACACCAAGATAAAAATCAGAAAACTGAATATGACTGATATCATATTCCACCTGCTAATCAGCGCTTAACTATTAAAACAATAAAATGGACCAGGTGATGAAAGTTTCTAAGTTAATCAATTACAACTTCTCAATGTTGTATACAATAGATTTTGATTATGTTATAAAAACCAGTGAAGTCAAGATGGTCCGGCAAGACATAATTTTAGCTTATCGTAGATAAATATATACAATAATAAACAACATAAAAATCATCAATAATATCAATCTGTTAGTTGCGTTATAAAGTTTGGGGGATAGTGTATGAACAGGTTTACTTTTGCCATTAGTATTGCGTCCTGGGGCTTGTCGGTAATTTTAGGGTATCTACCTCTAATTGCTTCAGCAGAGGAAGGTGCTCTTGAGTATGTCACTGTCACCGCCCGGCAACGCTCTGAATTATTAAAGGATGTGCCTGCATCCATTACCGCTTTCACTGAATCGGATATCCAAAGTGCGGGCATCGAACGCGCTCAGGATTTCATCGGTTTAACACCGGGTGTATCCTTGGTGAATGCTGCAGAGGTGGGGGACACCCAAGTCAGTATCCGCGGTATCAATGCTGCCCGAGATGGCGAGTCCAGCTTTGCCTTCATCGTTGATGGCGTGTTGTTGACTAACCCCAGTGCCTTCAACCGGGAGTTTGGCGATCTGCAACAGATCGAAATCGTGAAGGGCCCGCAAGGTGCTCTTTATGGCCGCAGTGCGTCAGCCGGGGCAATCATCGTCACCACCAAAAGACCAGGCAATGAACTCACGACAAGTTTTAAGGGCAGTTTTGCCAATAACGATTCATATTTCGCCTCCGGTGCAGTCGGCGGTGCCTTGATACAAGATAAATTGTTTGGCCGCCTCAGTTTCGATTACCGCACGACAGATGGTTTCTACCACAATGACTTTCAGGATTCAGACGTTGTTGATGATTTTGAATCGTATAATATCGATGGCCGTTTGGTATGGGAACCCAGCGATCGAACCACCGTTGATACCCGTATACGTTATGGTGAAGTGGATGCTGCTGCGATCACATTTAATGCAAATTTTGGATTAGCATTCTTTGGTGGTGGTGCAGCAGGGTCATTCCAGGAGGACGTCAATATTCACGATTTTAAATTCCAGGGCAACATTGATCCAACGAATGATCAGGAATCTTTCGAATTCTCAATCAAGGTTGACCATGATATGGACTGGGCCACTGCTACCGGTTGGTTACTCTACAGCGATATCGAGCAGGACTTTCTCGCTGATGGTACCAGTGCAGATTTTGGCTTTTTCCAAAAGGATCAGGCGTGCCTAGATTCATTTACGAAGGTAACTGGAGACGGTGTCGTGTTACCCGCACCTTTCTTTTTTGGTGGAAGCACGCAGCCATTTCCAGCCACATTTACTGGCTCAGTATTCGGAGCCTATAACCCGACCACTTGCGATGGCACCCAATATCAGGTCCGCAATCAGGATGACATCAGCCTCGAGTTTCGCCTGACCTCACCTGATGAGGACCGTTTCCGTTGGCAGGCAGGTGCATATTATTTGCATCTCGAACGTGAAGTCGGGGTCAATCTGGCGATTGATAATGGGGCGGCACCGATTGAAAAATTGTTTGTACCAGGTGTTACCGAAGCACTAGTACATGATGACTTTACCACTAATGTCTATGCCATATTTGCTAATGTCGCCTATGATTTTACGCCTGATATCGAAGGTGCCGTTGCCTTGCGTTGGGACCTGGAAGATAGGGAGGTAGAAAATTTAGTGCCGGCTGGTGCGAGAACAACCTATGTTAACCCTAATGATCCACTCTTTATTGGACCATTCACCGGGGGATTCCCGCTTAATCCGGGATTAGTCGCAAACCCAGCCGGTATCCCGGATCGTGATGATAGTTGGGATCAACTGCAACCCAAGATCAGTCTGTCATGGGACGCCACCGATAACCTGAATTTATTTACCACCTACGGCATCGGCTTTAAGAGTGGCGGCTTCAATAACGCGGGCAGTGCTGCAACAGTGGATGCATTCATAAACACACCTCTAGCTGCTGTTTTTCCGGGGTTTACACCTGTCTTAATTTCGGACGAGTTTGAAAAAGAGGTGTCACACTCCGTAGAAGTCGGTTTTAAATCGGTATTAGCTGATGGTAGAGTTAAGTTTGAAGGAGCTCTTTATCATACCGAAGTAGATGATATGCAATTCTTCGAGTTCTTCGTTGGAGGGTTTGGTTTATTACGTGTGGTCAACACGATAGATGAAGTCACTATCAACGGAGGCGAGTTAGCGCTTACCGTTGATGTTAGTGATTATTTAACATTTTTTGGGAGTTTGGGTGTAATTAATGGCACCATTGACGAAAACCGTTCCCGCCCAATTACGGTAGGGAATGAAGTCCCTTATGCACCGAAACGCTCTGCTAATCTCGGCTTGGATCTCAATGTACCCATCAAAAATAAAATTAATTTTACTACCCGTGTTGACTGGATTCACGTTGGTGAGACCTGGTTCCATACCATCCAGGAGGGCGACCTTGTGCCTAATTTATTTACACCTGCATTTGGCGTTCCTACAGATTTCTCCTTTACGAAGAGAAAGAGCTTTGGCATCGTCAATGTCCGCGGGGGACTGGAAGGACCTAATTGGACTGTCACGGCGTTTGCAAATAACCTGCTGGACAAGGATTATCTGGAAGAAGTCATTCCAGCACCGGAATTTGGGGGCTCTTTTCTTCATCCCGGTGCACAGCGGTTAGTGGGTGCTGAGTTGAGCATTCAATTCTGACCTAACCTCACCACATCTATATACGTAATAATTCAAGCCTTAATTATAATAAAGGGGGCGTGTAGCCCCCTTTATTTGTTTTTAATCGGGGTTAATAATGGGTTGTGGATAAAAAAATAAAGATCATTATTCCTGTCCCGCTGGATGTAGCAGGCATTGCTAATCGTAATGCTCAGTTATCTGAAGCAATGGTCAGACCCGGGTTTGATGTTGAATTTGTCGCCGTTGATTGGGGGGCGGCACTGGGGGACAGTTATTACGATGCCCTGCAGATGGAAATGGGTGTCTTTGAAATCGGCCTTAAGGCAGAAGAAGAAGGTTATGCCGCAGTCTGTATTGATACAGTTAGTGATTCGGGTATG
>CAZDFI010000027.1:8470-13871 GCA_964504725.1 uncultured Enterobacteriaceae bacterium | reverse complement strand
TATCCCGGTATTGGGCCCAGGCCAGGTAGCATTTCACATTGCCTGCTGTTTGGGGCACAAGTTTTCAATCATTACTATGTGGGATGAATGGTTTCATTTATATACCAAGACGCTAAAAGAATATAAATTGGAAAGTCGTTGTGCTTCAATGCGTTCTATTAAGACGCGCCCTGATTTAGCAGAATTATTAGCAGGAAAAGAAGAAATCATCTTTAAAAAACTGGAACAAGCGAGTCTTGCAGCAATCAACGAAGATGGTGCGGATGTGATTGTATTGGGATCGACAACAATGCACCAATCACATGGATATTTAGCAAAGGTCTTACCTGTCCCGGTCATTAATCCCGGATTAATTTGTTATAAATTATGCGAAGTCTTTCTTGAACTCGGATTAACACACAGCAAGCATGCCTTTCCTCCACCCGAATTACCCAACGATGAAGGGATCTTATCTCGAGGAAAATAACGCATGAATACCAATCCCTATGGCTATTATGTGGATATTGTCACGAAACGATATTTTCATGGCGTAGATAATTTTGATATGGATCTGGTATTAGATTGTTTTCATGAAGATGCTGTGCTGCAGGTAATGACCTCCAATACCACTCATGAGGGTATTGATGCGATCAAGACCATGTTTACCGGTTTATTTGATGTTCATTCACGCATTTGGCATGGTAATTTTGTCCATACTGTGGATATAAAGCGGCAATCAATTTGTTCACAATTTTCAGTGGAAGTTACAACACATGGCGAAGACCTGTTGCGGTATGAGAATTGTAATCGCTTTTATTTGGAAGAGGGTAAGTATAAGCGTGTTTACGTTTATATGAGCGGTGAGAATTTATTAAAGTAGATACGGAAAGCACACATGCAATATCAATCTAATCTAAATGAACAACAATTAATCGATCTGGCAATTAATCAATATTTTGGCAACGTCGACAAAAAAGACCTCGAAGCAGTATTAGATTGTTTTCATGATAATGCGATGTTGACTGTACAAACGGTATTTACGCTACATGAAGGTAAACAGAATATTGGCCGTATGTTTAAAGATTTTTTTGAAAGTTACGATGTCATTATACATCGTGATTTTACGTATACAGTCGATGAAATGAATGGAAGGATTGTTGCATCATTTGTTGCTGAATTAAAAGATAGTGATGACAATACATCCTATCTGCATAATACAAACTTTTGGCGAATACGCGACAATAAATTTCAGGAAGTCTATGTTTATATGAGCGGTGAAAATCCATTAGTGTAAATCAAGGTAAGTTATCTTTTATAGATGACATATTTAGAATGTAATGGTTGGTTTGATGGGATGGAAATATGATTCATGCACCACCGGCAGCCCCTGCCCCTTCAAACTCGCGTACACAACGAATGACATTATGCAAATCACCATGCCCCGTATCAGCACCCGCCACATTAGGTACTTCAAGCCGGTGTGTCATTCGTCTGATCACATCGACCATTTCAGACATACCTACCTCTAATTAATTGATTACTTTTACATAAAATTAGAGGGTGCTGATTTTTTCCATGCCTCTAATGTCTCGATATCTGCATACCAACGTTGTATTTGTTTGAAATTTTCAATGGGCATGTGTGCAGCTTCAATGTAATCCAGAAAAGAGCCGACGGCATAATCTGCCAAAGTGATATTGTCACCCACCAGCCACTTCCTGTTTTTGAGATGATTGTCTAATACATCTGCGAAGCGTGAAAATAATTCATCACCCTTTTTAAGCTCATCAGGATCAGGATCTCCCAGTTTGAGTAATTTTTTGAACAGATATTCAAAAACATAAATACCACATGCCGGACTCCAATGTGCAATATTCCAATACAGCCACCGATTGGTATCTGCCTGTTGCTTAAGGTCATCAGGATAAAGTGTATGTCCCGATTCCTTCTTCGCCAAATACTGCATGATCGCAGTAGATTCCCAAAGTGTAAAACCATCATCATCAATGAATGTTGGTATCTTGTGGTTTGGATTGAGCGCAATAAATTCAGGTTGCATGTGCTCGCCTTTAGGTAGTGATACATCAATCAGTTCAGGATCCAAACCAAGGTGGTAGGCAACGGCCAATACACGACGGGAATTTGGTGAAGGTGGAAAATGATAAAGCTGCATAATACTACCCCTTAGTTATTTTCTGAGACTTTCTCTATAATAGACCAACATTAAAGTTAAGGGGAATTCAAATGACTGAAACAAACAATGGCAGCATGATAATGGGCATGATCTGGATGTTTGTTATTTCACTCTTGCTCTTTTGGTTGCCTGCATTTGGTTCACTGATTGCCGGTATTGTTGGTGGTAAGGTCGCAGGTGGTGTTGGTTCAGGTATACTTGCCGCACTTCTCCCGGGAATATTACTTGCCCTGGCCCTGTTTTTTGGCGGCACCATGCTCACCGCAATGCCAGTCTTTGGTGCTGTGATTGCAGGCGGTGGATTACTGCTTTATGTATTTTATATCCCTCCTCTTTTAATCGGCGCTTTGATCGGTGGCTTGATGGCCTGACAGGCTGAAAATAAAACTGTCATCGTATTTATATAAGTCTAAGTTGCTCGTCGCCTATGCCTTGTTCTACGGTGAGTTGATTAACTGATTCAAGTTTAGAAACGCTGACCCCCAATAACCTTACTTTACGCGCGCCTGCTTCTGTTTTTTGAAGTAACTCACTCAGTAATCGCGTAATTTCGTCAACACTATTTAGCGATTTATCTTTGGTAACACTCCGGGTTATCAATTCAAAGTCATTATATTTGACTTTCAATGTCACTGTTTTAGCTGAGAGCTTCTTCTTATTCAAGTTTAAAAATACTTTCTCAGACAAGGCTTTCAATTTAGCTAACATAACATCAACATCACTTAAGTCTTCCTGAAAGGTGGTTTCACTACCAAGAGATTTTCGAATTCGATTATTTCGCACCGGTCTATGATCTATCCCGCGGGCAATCTGATAATAATATCGTCCTGCCTTGCCGAAGTTTTTAATCAGCGCATTTTCTGTCCACTGTTTTAAATCTGCGCCAGTGTTAATTTTAAGTGTTTTCATTTTTGCTTCTGTTGCCTTGCCAATACCATGAAATTTTCTTACTGCAAGTTGTTCAACAAATTTTTCACCCTGTTCTGGCATGATTAAATATAAACCGTCTGGTTTATCCATATCTGAGGCAATCTTTGCGAGAAATTTATTGTAGGAAATGCCTGCGGATGCTGTCAGATCTGTTTCTTCTCTTATTGCCTGCTTAATTGATCGCGCAATTAACGTGGCAGATCCCTGATATTCTTTACACTCACTCACATCCAGATAGGCTTCATCAAGCGACAGTGGCTCTACCAGATCCGTATAACGCTTAAAGATGGATTGTATTTCAGTAGAGACTTTTCTATAGGCATCGAAACGAGGTCGCAGAAAAATTGCCCTGGGACATAATCTGTAGGCTCTTGAACTTGGCATCGCTGAGTGAATACCAAACTGTCGGGCTTCATAGCTACAAGCGGCAACAACACCTCTTTTATCTGGTGATCCACCGACGATAACGGGTTTGCCCATATATTCTGGCTTGTCTCGTTGCTCAACAGATGCAAAAAATGCATCCATATCAATATGAATGATCTTACGATTTTCCACGATATATAGTATATTTGTCCTGGATTGACACTACAATTTGTATCGCTTTGCTGCAGATACGGGAGCAGTCGCATTGACTAAAATTTATTTCCTGAGCTTTACATTCTTATTTCTATTTTTCCAGTCGTCCTTAGCAGATATGAATGCAGCCAATGAGGCCTTGGCTAGAGGGGATCATGCTGCCGCCGTAGCTGAATTTGTGAAACTCGCTGAGCAAGGGGACAAAAAAGCCCAGGCTCACCTGGGCTATATGTATTATATCGGTGAAGGCGTTGAACAGGATTATGTTAAGGCAGTTAAATGGTACAAGAAAGCAGCTATCCTTGGTGACAAAGATTCTCAATATAATCTAGCTGTTGCCTACGCATTTGGTGAAGGTACCAAACAGGACTACAAAGAAGCATTTCAATGGTACAGGCGTGCTGCAGAACAAAATCACGTTGTTGCTCAATACAGTATTGGTGTTTCCTATGCTTATGGTGAAGGTATCGAACAAAATCCTGAATTGGCGGCCGAATGGTTTCAGAAAGCAGCAAACCAGGGGTATGAACGCGCCCAGATATTACTTGGTAGCCTTTACCATACAGGAGATGGTGTCGAAAAAAATTATGAGAAGGCCGCCCTCTGGTACCGCAAGGCAGCAGATAAAGGTAATGCTGCAGCTCAATATAACCTGGGCACGTTATATCGTGCTGGCAATGGTGTCGGACAGGATTATAACCAGGCAGTAAGGTGGTTTCGCCTGTCTGCAGATCAAGGGTATGCGGCGGCGCAAAATGAATTGGAAAGTATAGAAAGAGCTGTCGCAGGTGCAAACAGACCTGCCCCAATCCCCGTTTCCGAAGAAGAAACCCTATCTGTCCAGACAGAAGTTACCCCGGCAGAAAGTGCAGAGGAATCGTCAGAATTGATCCCTACTTTAGCAAAAACGGATGCAATACCTGCTGAGCCTGTAGCGACAGCCGCAGAGGAAATGGTAGAAGCTCCAACAATTGAACCCGTTAAAGAAACAGCAATTACAGAGTCATCGGTAGAAGAAGAACCTAAACGAGGTTTCTTTTCCAGGCTGTTTGGTAAAAAAGACACCGCAAATGCAGAACCTGAACAAGATGGTATCGTCAATGCGACTCCTGAGGAAAATACTGCCGCTGAAAGCGGATACGTTCCTGTAGAAAAGGCTGAAATTGAAACACCAGAAGAAGTCATCAAGCCTGAGCCTGAAAGTTCGCCACCCGAAGTTGCCGTGATAGAAGAAATCGCTGAGACTGATACGATAGATTCTTCTGCGCCCGATGTGGAAGAAGATATTACCGCGATAGAAGAAATCGCCGGGCCTGAAACGACAGATTCTTCTGCGTCCGATGTGGAAGAAAATGTCACTGCGGTAGAAGAAAAACCTAAACGTGGTTTTTTTTCCAGACTGTTTGGTAAAAAAGACGACGCTCTGAAACAGCATGAAGAAGATTTGGAAGTTCCTGAAGTTACCGAACAACCCCTTGATGAGTCCCCAAAAGTGATCGCATACGCAGCTGATTCTGCGCCCGTGGGACAGCAATTAGAATCGTCACCTGAAAGTAAAATTACAGAAGATAGTCAGCAAGACTCCGTTACGACTGCAACAGAACCACCAGAAAATATTTCTTCAGCTGACATGGCTTTAGAAGAAGCGACTTTAGCCGAAGCAGACTTAACTGATGAGAATGCATCTGAGGCAAAGATTGAAGAAATTTCAGAGGAAGA
>CAZDFI010000027.1:2874-8460 GCA_964504725.1 uncultured Enterobacteriaceae bacterium | reverse complement strand
CAAAATTAGAAGAACCTGATCAGGATGACCTTGATCTGGACGAGATCAGGCAACGTGAATCCGAAGAAGCATTTATAGACAGTATTGAAGTCACACCTGATCTGGAACATATAGACAGCGCATCGCAGTTAAAGCCACTGGCAGTAAAGGGAGATTCAAAAGCACAGTTTCAACTTGGCACCCGGTATCATCAAGGGATAAGTGTGCGGAAAGATCTTACACAAGCCTTCCTCTGGTATCGCCGTGCAGCTCAACAGGGTGATTCAGATGCACAATATAGTCTTGGAAACATGTACTTGATGGGTGAAGGCATTAAACAAGACGATTATCAGGCCCGGCAATGGTATGAAAAAGCAGCAGAACAAGGACATGAAGGTGCTCAACACAATCTCGAGAGTCTGCAACGCATTGCCACTGCAGAACCAGCACCAGAGCCTGAATACGATCCTGATAATAATATTTTACCAGAACATGATGATGATACATTAGAGGAAGAGCCTGAAGAAAAAAGAGGATTCTTTAGTAAATTATTCGGAAAAGATGAAGTTGATGAGGAGGAACTGGATGAAACTGAGATTACTGCTGTAGAGATTGACGAGCTTGATACTAGCAGTGAAAAAATCTCGGCTGAAAGTTCAGAGGCTACTGATAATTCACCATCAAGCATCTATGAAAAAGGCCTTGCCTTCGAATTTGGAGAAGGCGTTCCTCAAAGTTACAGTACCGCCTTTGAATATTTCAAGAAATCAGCAGATCAAAATCATGCGCCAGCGCAATACAAAGTTGGTCTGGCTTATGCTTATGGTCAGGGTGCCGATAAAGATCCTGTGGCAGCTGTAGAGTGGTATAAAAAAGCAGCAACTCAGGGCTACGCTTTGGCGCAAAGAACACTCGCCACACTTTACATGGGAGGTGATGGCATCGAACAAAATAAACCACTTGCCCTGGCCTGGTACGATATCCTGGCCGATAGTGGTAACGTTATGGATATACACAGACGTAATGCTTTAAAAGAGAAACTCACACCAGACGAAATAGATGAGGCAACCAGATTAAAACAGGAATTGTCAAACTGATTCAGAAACTTTCTGAAAATTTAATTAATTTTTTGTAGAAAGGACTTTTCCTGCCGGAACTATACATACATATTGAAGTCGATTGACGTTATGGATAATAAAAACGAATCATCGACAATATGAAAATCAAGATTGCATTTATCAGTCTGATTGCCCTTCTTGTTATTATCTTTTTTTATTCTGGATTTCACCAATACGCGAACCTGGATTTTTTAAAAGCACAGCAAGCGGCCATCGCCGAATACAACAACACACACCCTTCGACTGCCGCATTAATATTTTTCACCACCTATATTGTTATCACAGGATTGTCATTACCGGGGGCTGCAATACTGACTTTAGCGGGGGGGGCGATATTTGGAGTACTAATCGGCACATTACTGGTTTCATTTGCATCAACAATCGGTGCAACACTTGCTTTTCTGGCCTCGCGTTTTCTGTTTAGGGAACCATTGCAAAAAAGATTTTCAGAGAGACTACGCCTTATTAACCGGGGGATTGAGAAAGATGGTGCATTTTATTTGTTTACATTGCGTCTGGTGCCAGTATTTCCCTTCTTCATCGTAAACCTGGTCATGGGACTAACACCAATAAAAACACTGACTTTTTTCTTCATCAGCCAAATAGGTATGTTGGCCGGTACCATTGTATATGTCTACGCGGGCACGCAACTTGGCAAAATAAGCACCCTAAAAGATATTTTTTCTCCCGAATTAATCATATCTTTCACCCTGCTCGGACTGTTTCCTTTGATTGCGAAAAAAACAATTGATTTTATTCAGTCACAACGACGAGTCGGGAAACAGGAACATCATGAAGAAAACATATAAAAAGCCAAAAAAGTTTGATCGCAATCTGGTTGTATTAGGTGCTGGTTCCGCGGGTCTCGTGACTTCCTATATTGCTGCGGCAGTAAAAGCCAAAGTTACCCTGATTGAGAAAAACTTGATGGGTGGTGATTGTTTGTATACAGGCTGTGTTCCATCAAAAGCCCTTATACGATCTGCAAAATTTCTTGCGCATGCTCGCCGCGCCAACGAATTTGGATTTAAGTCTGCTGATGTTGAGTTTGATTTTGCAGATATTATGCAGCGCGTTCAACGCGTGATTAAAACCATTGAACCACATGATTCGGCTGAGCGTTATTCGAAACTTGGTGTTGAATGCATCACTGGCGAAGCAAAAATTACTTCTCCCTGGACAGTCGAAGTCAATGGTAAAACCTTGACGACCAGAAGTATTGTCATTGCAGCCGGCGCACATCCATTTGTACCCCCAATTCCCGGTATTGAACATGTCAGCTATTACACCTCTGACACAATTTGGGAATTGAGGGAATTACCCAAAAGACTTATCGTGCTTGGCGGTGGCCCCATTGGGTGCGAGTTAGCACAATGTTTTGCGCGTTTTGACAGTCATGTTTCACAAATTGAAATGTTGCCCAGATTATTAATTCGTGAAGACACCGAGATTTCGGAACTGGTAATGCAACGTTTCAGAAAAGAAGGAATTTCTGTTCTGACAAATCACAAAGCAAAGGAATTTCTGATTGAAAATGGTGAGAAGGTATTGATTTGTGAACATCAGGGTAAAGATGTTCGTATTGCCTTTGATGCGTTGTTGGTTGCCGTGGGTCGTGCAGCAAATACCACAGGTTACGGTTTAGAAGATTTAGGCATACCGACAACCAACAGCAAAACAGTCGAGACAAACGAATTTCTACAAACACTTTATCCAAATATATTCGCTTGCGGCGATGTCGCTGGTCCCTTTCAATTTACACATATAGCCGCACATCAGGCATGGTACGCCGCAGTCAACGCCCTGTTTGGTGATTTCAAGAAATTCAAGGTCGATTATTCAGTTATCCCATGGGCAACATTTACTGATCCTGAAGTTGCGCGTGTTGGCTTAAATGAAATAGAAGCCAAAGAAAATAATATTCCCTACGAAGTGACTACCTATGCTATAGACGATCTTGATCGCGCGATCGCCGATGAAGAAGCGCATGGCATGATAAAGGTACTCACAGTCCCGGGGAAAGATAGAATATTAGGTGTCACTATCGCTGGTGAACATGCAGGCGATCTAATCGCTGAATATGTGAGTGCAATGCGAAATAAAATCGGACTCAATAAAATACTAGGCACGATTCATATTTACCCTACCCTGGCAGAGGCGAACAAATACGTTGCAGGTAATTGGAAAAGGGCGCACGCACCACAACAATTACTTAAGTGGGTAGAAAAATATCATACATGGAGAAGGAAGTAGATAATATTATTTCCCAGGAAGCTGTCGGATTATGGGGTTCGTATCGAGGCGAATGAAAAATTTGCCCACTTTTTCACTATTTTGAGGAGAATAGTGAGCCTATTTAACGAAAAAGAGAGGAGAAGTGGGGGATTTTTTCATCGCCGCAGTAGAATCATCCATAATCTGACAGCCTCCTAGCTTACTCTCTTAATTCTCCTTCATGCAAGCCTTCCATGTCCTCATGAATAATCACTTCTGCATTTGGAAATGCCTTACATATTTCAATCTCCACTTCATTGGCAATTTGATGTGCTTCTTTAAGCTTTAGTTCACCATCCATTTCCAGATGCAATTGAATAAAATATTGCCTCCCTGATGAACGCGTCCTGAGCTCATGTAAATTGAGTACTTCCGGATGTTGTAAAGCAATTGTTTTGATTTCTTCTCGCAATTCATCAGATAATTCCTGATCCATGAGTTGAGCCAATGATTGTTTGACAATCGCCCACGCACTTTTAAGAAGATAGAGCGCAATCATGAGTGCAAAAAGGGGGTCAGCCAGTTGCCAGTCAAAAATGATACTTAATAGTAATGCAACGATGACACTCAAATTGAGTAACAGATCACCAACGTAATGCAGGGAATCAGCATTAATAGCAATTGAGCCTGTCTTTTTAACGACGTAATGCTGAAATTTCACCAACACTGCTGTTAACGCAATGCTAACCACCATCACACCAACCCCGACCATGCCGTTTTCAACAGCTTGCTGATGGGATAAGCGATTGATCGCCTCAAACATCAGAAACAGAGATGAACCAACAATAAATGCAACTTGCGTCAACCCGGCAATCGCCTCTGCTTTACCATGACCATAGCGGTGTTCATGATCTGCGGGAACCAGTGCATGCCTGACAGCAAACAGGTTTATTCCCGAAGCAATCAAATCCAGGAATGAATCAATCAAGCTGGAAAGAATCGCCACAGACCCTGTCAGCATGTAGGCTACTACCTTGATAACTATAAGAAAACAAGCTACGACAACCGAGGCATAAGTCGCCCATCGCATTAGCCTACCGTTTTCGTCTTGAGTGGTCACAGATGTTAAACTCTTTGCTATTAATATTTTTCTAATATGTTTTATCGAACTGTATTATATTGAAAAACAAACACGCATACCTATTAAATTACTTCTGATTAATCACTGAGCATTCATATGAATAAATTTGACTACGATCTGTTTGTCATCGGTGCCGGTTCCGGTGGCGTACGTGCTGCACGCATGGCTTCCGGTTTTGGTGCCAGGGTTGCTATTACTGAAGACCGCTATCTGGGAGGCACCTGTGTCAATGTGGGATGTGTCCCCAAAAAACTACTTGTCTATGCTTCACATTTTTCTGAAGATTTTGAGAATGCTAAAGGCTTCGGCTGGGCGATTGATTCAACACACTTCAACTGGCAAGCGCTCATTAAAAACAAAAATACAGAGATAGCCAGACTCAATGGTGTTTATAGAAAAATACTGGACAGCGCCGGTGTTGAATTGATCGAAGGACATGCAACTCTTATCGATGAACATACCATTGCAGTCAATGGCAAGCACTATTCATCTGAGCGTATCCTGGTCGCTACTGGTGGCTGGCCAAGCATTCCTGATATTCCGGGCAAGGAATATGTCATGTCGTCTAATGAAGCTTTCTTTCTGGAAACACTGCCTGAGAAGATCATTATTGTTGGCGGTGGATATATTGCGGTTGAGTTTGCCGGGATTTTAAGTGGTCTTGGGGTTGATACGACCCTGCTTTATCGAGGTCCATTATTCCTGCGCGGTTTTGATCTGGATGTTCGCGAATTTCTGGCAGAAGAAATGAAAAAAAAGGGCATTTCACTCAGGTTTGAAACCAATATTGATTGCATCGAAAAAATAGACGGTCAGCTTCAGGCAACTCTAACAGAGCAATCAACCTTGCTTGCAGATCAAATCATGTACGCCACCGGCAGAAAACCTAAAACAGAGGGTATGGGTATAGAGACGATCGGGATCACGCTTGATAAAAATGCAGCCATTGTCGTAAATGATCAATACCAAACAAATATTCCTTCAATCTATGCCGTGGGCGATGTCACCAATCGTGTCAATTTGACCCCCGTCGCTTTAGCCGAGGGTATGTTCCTGGCGCGAATGCTCTACAATAATGAAAATTCACCTGTAGATTACGAAAATATTCCTACCTGTGTATTTAGCCAGCCTAAC
>CAZDFI010000027.1:0-2864 GCA_964504725.1 uncultured Enterobacteriaceae bacterium | reverse complement strand
CAGCCTAACATAGGCACTGTCGGCCTGACTGAAGAGGCTGCACGGGAAAGACACGATCAGATTGATGTCTACAAATCTTCTTTCACACCAATGAAACATACTTTGTCAGGCGCTGATGAAAAAACTTTAATGAAATTGATTGTGAATAGAGAAACAGATCTGGTCGTAGGTGTACACATGGTCGGCCCGGAAGCTGGCGAAATAATACAAGGTATCGGTATTGCCATAAAAGCCGGGGCAAAAAAGCAGACTTTGATAAAACGATTGGTATCCATCCAACATCGGCAGAAGAGTTTGTCACCATGAGAGAACCCATCAATTGAATAATAACACCATGCCAAACACAGACGATTTACAATGAGCTGGTGGGGTAAATTAATTGGTGGTTATATCGGCTTTGCATTGGGCGGTCCTATCGGTGCTTTACTTGGTGTCGCTTTAGGCCACAACTTCGACAAAGATACATCGCCAACACCGTCCCCTTATCCATTTGTTAGACAGCAAAATCGATCCCAGGCAGCTTTCTTTACCGCTACGTTTTCTGTCATGGGCCATATCTGCAAAGCAGATGGTCGCGTCACACCAGATGAAATCAATACCGCCAGTATGATCATGTCGCAAATGGCCCTATCACCTGCGCAAAAAGAGGCAGCTATCGCGCTTTTCAATGAGGGCAAAAAAGATGATTTTCCTCTTGAAGATGTCCTGGCTCAGCTTAGGTCTGAGTTAGGTCTATCAAAGAACATAAAAAGAGTGTTTGTGGAGATCCAATGCACAGCCGCATATGCCGATGGTGTTTTACATCCGTCCGAAAAAAAACTTTTGGAAAATATCTGCCGTTTCATTGGCTTCTCTAAATACGAACTGAATAGCATCCTTGCTGCAATTGCAGCTGAAACACACCATCAAAAATCAGGCCGAGGCGGTAAATCAGGAAAAATGCAGATCGACGATGCCTATGCGATCCTGAATATCAGTCCAAGTGCTAATGACAAAGAGGTAAAACGTGCGTACAGGAAACTCATGAGTCAACATCACCCGGACAAACTTGTTTCTAAAGGCTTACCAGAAGAAATGATGAAAATCGCCACAAAAAAAACGCAGGAAATCAGAGAGGCTTATGAATGCGTTATGTCTAAGAGAAAACGTTAATGTAATTAAATAAGTTATTAATAGGCATAATTATATACCCTCCTAGCTAGAAATGTATCAACCGTGATGGATAATATAATATCTTCTCCCTGCGCACGTAGCTTGATTATTAGGGATAATGCGATAGTATCTGTGAATCATGCTTGTGTTAGGTAATATGAACTGGACGTTGTGAATACGTCAGCGTAAATATAAGGTGAAAGATATGGGGGAAATTCGGGGAGTCTCAGCCATGAGGCAGAGGGTTCTTGTGGGTACTGCGCTGTTGATGGTGATGGTTATGTTCATGCCAAACGCTGCTGCCATCACAGACGGGGTCTATACCGGAACCGCATCCGGACAATATAACACCTCATCTTGTTCAGCCCCGGGCGTGGATACCGTTGGAAATGTACCCTTTAGTGGTGCCACGGCAACGCTGACCGTTCAAAACAGCGGAATAGACTTCTCACTCACTTTCTCACACCCCGATTTCAGCCTACAGGGTACCGATGGAATCTTAGATCCTGTGAATCTTCATATACACTTCGAGTCTTCCTTCGGCGGTAATCTGAACATCAACGCTCAAAATTCTGGTGACAGTCTCGACCCATTTGATACGGATACAGCCATTTCACAGTCAGGTAATACGGTAACCCTTGGGGCCCAGACGATATCGGGTGCAACAGTTAACTGTATTGTCATTTTTGACTGGAATGCGATTACACTTTCATCCACGAGCCCTAGCCCTAGCCCTAGTCCTGGCCCTAGCCCTAGTCCTGATGGTAGTAGCAATCAAGTAGATCCAGAGTTCACCCCCAGCAGTACGGTCACAGAGGCCATTTTATTTAATCTTATGATCCAATCCAAGATTACAGATATCAGCAGACATATTGCTGGTGTGTTTGGCGGGAGACTTTTTAATTGGATCCCAGATCTCGATAATTTCAAAGTGGAAGGGGGCACCGGGCTGAATGCCGGCGATGGCTCCAGTATCCCATATGGTGTATGGGGAAATTATTCATATACCGATTTTGATAACGATCTCAGCAGTACCGCCTTTGATGGTGATAGTCATAGTTTCCTTGGCGGGCTTGATTTTGCCTTCTGGGAAAATACCGTATTGGGCGTTGCCTTTGGTTATGATAATGGTGATATTGATACCACCTTCAACCAGGGCAACCAGGATATAGACAGCTACACGATTGCCACCTATTTCGGCGCATTATTGACGGACATCTTGAGTCTTGATTTTAATGTGGGCTACCAGAGAGCTGATTTTGATCAATTCCGTGTGGCACCAGGCACGACTGCACAAATCACTAGTTCACCAGATGCAGACCGATGGTTTGGAGCACTGAATCTGAACGGTGTGACCTATTATGACAACTGGATATTGGGCGCTCGTATTGGTGCCCTGTATGCTAAAAGTGTGATAGATAGTTATACAGAGAGCAATGGGGTTGTTGTTGCTCAAACGAGAAACAAATTGGGTTCAGGAAGCATTGCTGGCGATGTGGCCTATAGCTATAAGAACTTTGAACCATTCGTGAATGTAGCCTATCAGTATGATTTTGAAATGACAGAGCTCTTTGTGACGACAGGGCCACAACCATCAAACGATCGTGATGATGTTTTAATGAGAGTGGGTGTCAGATATTTTGATAAGAATGGTATCAGCGGTAATCTTGAATACAGCAAACGTTTTGACAGGGACGACTTTGACGAAGACA
>CAZDFI010000026.1:26900-28553 GCA_964504725.1 uncultured Enterobacteriaceae bacterium | reverse complement strand
TCATAACCAGGATTACATTGATCATCGATGGTCCTTAGATGATTTTCTGGGTCGGTTAAAAGATACGTCCGTCGTGAATGCCGTAAGTGATGCCCTGTTGGATCCTTCCCAAATTGTGCCTCTAACGGATCCAGATACTGGTCAGGATTCACGAGTTTTCTTTCTGCAGATTCCGGAGGCTGCATGGACGCTGGGCATCCTGTTAAATAATAGAGACTTGGTGATGTCATCGTCCATTGCACGCATAAAGCTGCTGCGTATGGTATTAGTACTTTGTTTGTCGATCTTCCTGTTAACCATCCCGCTCTCCGGAATCCAGCATGGCTCTACCCGCAGCTTCTGGATTCTGTCGAATGTTTTCACAGTGTGCTGCATTATAAGCTACGTAACTGCGCTTAAGTTGACAATAGATCAACCACCAGAGAACTTTGAAAATTCGCAGTTAATCACAAATCAAAATATCCTGAATCGTTTTATGTCTGATCAGCGTCGCCGTACACTAGCCCAACGAGGGGATATACCGCTGTTCATTCCAACCGGAATATACATTCAATCGGTATCTTTTGAAGAATCTATCGGTGTGGTTATAAACGGCTATCTATGGCAACGTTATACGCTCGGGACACATGATGGCATTGATCGTGGAATTGTGATTCCTGGGAGTGTTTTTTTCGAATTAGAGAAACCCCTTACCACGCGGTTCGGTAACACAGAGTTAGTACGATGGGGCTTCAAGTCAACTCTAAATCAGGACTTTGATTATTCCCGTTATCCGTTTGGAAAAGAATATATACATATCCAGCTTCGACACAAACAGTTTACACGAAATGTCATTCTGATACCTGATCTGGAATCCTACAAAATTATCAATCCCGCAGCAAAAACTGGCCTGCAACACAATCTTCATTTACATGGTTGGAAAATTATAAGATCTTTTTTTGATTTCAGATTTGAAAATTATAGTACAAGTTTTGGGTTGATAAATTACGCTGGCCTGACTGATATTCCCGAGCTATTTTTCACCATAGAGATTTCGAAACAAATTTTTGGGGCCATCATATCGCACGCCCTTCCCTTGGTTGTGGTGGCCATATTACTGTTTGCACTCCTATTACTGGCTAGCAATATCAAGGCCGCCAAGTTAGAGGTAGTAGAAGCAATAGCCGCTTGCTCTGGCTTCTTTCTTGTTATCATATTCTCCCATCTCGGTATGCGTGAAAGCTTTGCCATAAAAGATATTATTTACCTCGAATATTTCTATTACATTACTTATGTACTGATCTTGTTCACGGTGGCTAACTATGTGATTGTGACCACCACACAGAAGCAAAATGAACATTATGCCTTACCCTTTCAATTGATAAATACTTCTGCCCTGGTTCGACTTATTCGCTATAGAAACCATATAATTGCAAAAGTACTTTACTGGCCATTGAGTCAACTGGCAGTGCTTATTCTGACATTGCTGGAATTCTATTGAAATGAAAGGCGCCAGGTTGAAATTCGTTTTAATAATAACCTTGATAGCGGCATGCACGGCACCTGCTTTTGCTGAGGAAGAAGAAAAGCCACTGCCTATTATACTGGGCATGTCTACAGCGTTGAGTGGCCCAGCCCAGTCTCTCGGGATCGAAATGAAGGTCGGAATCGAAT
>CAZDFI010000026.1:7932-26890 GCA_964504725.1 uncultured Enterobacteriaceae bacterium | reverse complement strand
AGGAAGGCGGCGTGTACGGCAGGCTATTAAAATTTATCACTTTGGACGATGGTTATGTGCCGGAAGCGGCGATCCGTAACATGCATATTCTTATCGACGAGGAAAAGGTCCTCGCAGTGTTAGGCAATGTTGGTACGCCAACGGCCGCGGTAACAATTCCTATCGCTACGGAAAAGAAGACACTACTGTTTGCTCCCGGCACCGGTGCCGAACTAGTACGACAGCGTCCTCCTAATCGTTATGTCATCAACTACCGGGCCAGCTACACTCAAGAGACAGCTGTCATGGTCAGGGGACTTCTGGAATCAGGTATCTCACCGCACGAAATAGCGATATTTACCCAGAATGACAGCTTTGGTGATGATGGCTACATGGGCATTATAAAAAGTCTAAAAGCGGCAGGTTATGATCAGGGTCACCTTCTTTCGCACGGTCGCTACGAACGTAACACGATTAACATCGAACAAGGTTTACTTACAATCCTTGAAGCTCCTGTCAAGCCGAAGGCAATTATCATGGTTGGAACGTATGCCGCATGTGCCAAGTTTATACGTATTATGAAACGTGTCCTGTCTGATGCAATTTACATGAATGTGTCTTTTGTAGCCAGTACGGCTCTAAAAAATGCTTTGGGATCAGATGGTGAAGGTGTAATCATCACACAGGTTGTACCCCACTTCGAATCTAATCTGCAGCTCACACGCGAGTATCTTAAGGATCTCAAGTCTTATGATCCGGAAGCTGAGCCGGATTTTATTTCCCTTGAAGGTTACATTGTTGCCCGGATTTTCATTGAGGGTCTTAAAAGAGCAGGACCAGATGTCGATAAAGAGACTATCATTGATGCACTCCTTAGCATCAAAAATCTGGACATTGGGCTGGGGACACCGATCCGTTACTCGAATGATAACTACCAGGGAAGCCAAAAGGTCTGGCTAACAGTAATACGTGACGGCCGCTTTGAATCAATAGACTTTTCAACGCTGAAAAAGAAATGAGGGATAATTTTATTAGTAAGAATGGTTGCATCATCTTTTGTCTTGTTCTGTTATCTGCATGTGGATCTGATGATGCCCCAGATTTAGGTGGTCTTTATACCGATCTGGCAAAAGAAGATAATCCTGACAGAAATCCAATCATAGTGATTCCTGGTGTGCTTGGTTCCAAACTTGTTGATACCGAATCTGGAACCGTTGCCTGGGGAGAGATAGGTCGTGGCCTTGAGAATCCTAAAAAAGATGAAGAAATACGCAGGATTGCACTGCCCATACATGAAGGAAAGACGCTTGAGGATCTGCGTGACAATGTAATTGCTGAAAGCGTACTGGAGAGCATTAAAATAACAATTTATGGAGTTACCGTTGAAAAAAATGCGTATGGTAATATTCTGGCGTCACTCGGTGTTGGTGGTTTCATTAATGAGAACTATGGCGAGACAAAAACAATCGATTATGGTGATCGCCACTATACATCTTTTCAGTTTGCCTATGACTGGCGTCGCGATCTTGTAGAAGCAGCAAAACAACTGCACGAATATATTCTGGAAAAACGCACTTATGTACAAAAAGAAATTGCCAAACGCCATGGTATAGAAAATAAGGATGTAAAATTTAATATTGTTGCTCACTCCATGGGGGGATTAGTCGCGCGTTACTATCTCCGTTACGGGACAGCAGATCTACCAGATGATGGTTCACTGCCACCACTTACCTGGGCTGGTAGTCGTTTTGTGGAACAGGTTGTATTAATTGGCACACCAAACGCTGGTTCGATAGATACTTTTCGCCTTCTTATAGAAGGGTCACATTTAGCACCGGGTTTACCATCATTTGATGCAGCGATCCTTGGGACAATGCCTGCATTATACCAACTACTTCCCCGTGCCAGACATGGTCATGTAGTATCTGGCATTGAGACAAATCAGGAATTTATGGACCCTCACGACCCGGTATTATGGAAGCAAATGGGTTGGGGGTTGGCTAATCCTGAACTGGATTCGACACTCCAGGTTTTATTGCCCAAAGTGGAAGATAAAGAAACACGAATAAAAATTGCACTCAATCATCAACGTAAATCATTGATGCGTGCTAAAGTTTTTGCACAGGCATTGGATATCCCTGCAGTCACCCCACATGGACTTTCTATAAATCTGATAGCTGGTGATGCAGTTGATACAACAGATGTTATCAAGGTAAATACTGAAACAGGTGAACTGGAAAACTATAAAACAGGACCAGGCGATGGTAAGGTGTTACGCAGCAGTGCATTAATGGATGAACGTGTAGGTTCCAATATTAAAGGACGCTTGAAAACACCGATTCAATGGGCAAATGTATTATTTTTATTCAGCGATCATTTAGGGCTAACGACTGATCCTGTTTTTACAGATAACATATTGTATATGCTTTTGGAACAACCATTACATATGCAGGAATAGTTTTATATAACATCTACAACGCAATGAAAATGCAGAATAAATTTTATGTCTGAAGTGGAATTTAAGTTTGGCGAAGGATTGATTAGTGGCTACTTATCGGCGTTTTTGGGTTTGCTTAGTCTTGCTGGTATTTTTTGCTTTCTCTTTCCTGAATATTTAACAACTGCTGATTTACGTGCATCTTATAATGTTGATTATCTAAGACTACTTCTATTAGTTACACTGACATTGGCCTTTGTATTTGGCGCTATGAATTTTTTATTCGAAAAAGGCAGAATTCCCAGTGTTATTGGCCTCACTTCTGCCTTTATTGCAACACTGCTAGGTGGTCCTTATATTGAATTGGAGGTGACTGAATCTAAAGATTTTACCCTGGGGCTAGATTGGTTTGTCCTCTCCATCCTTTATTCTGCATTAATTTTTATTCCTCTGGAAAAAGCATACTCCAAAGTAAAAACACAAAAAATATTACGTGATGAATGGCAAACCGATCTTGCCTATTTTGCAATTAACTATCTTCTGGTTTCAATAATATTGATAGTCTCAATAAATGTAGCACCAACATTTTTTAACTGGGCAGTATCGGATACATTTCAGGGTATCGTAAAATCATGGCCTGTCCCTGTGCAGTTTATTGCAGTAGTTTTTCTGGCTGATCTTGCTCAATATATCGTTCATCGTACTTATCATCATGTACCATTTTTATGGAAGATGCATGCGGTTCATCATTCAGCAAAAGCGCTGGATTGGCTGGCCAGTTCGCGTATACATTTTTTAGAAATATTAATAACACGATCGGCAATACTTATACCTTTATACTTAATGGGGTTTTCGGAAGCCGCACTTTTGAGTTACGTTGCACTGTTCCATTTCCAGTCAGTTTTTATACACGCAAATTTTGGAATGAACTTTGGTTTTTTGAATTACATCCTTACTACACCGCAATACCATCACTGGCACCACTCAGATGACGTAAAAGCACTGGATGTAAACTATGCTATCAATCTTCCTGTTATTGACATGATATTTGGCACATTTTACATGCCTGGAAACAAATGGCCTGAGACCTATGGCATTAGGGGAGAGCCTGTGCCCAGAGGTATCATAAGACAACAACTGTACCCGCTTTCCGGATAATATATAACATACAAAATTTTAGTTCTCGTATGTAAAAAATTGTTAATTTCAATATTGATGCTGGAAAAGTGACTCGAACCTAAACCAATAGTAACTATTCAAGATAGCAAGATTCTGGTGGGTTGGTCTCTTTATCTTTGACATTTTGGATACTGGCTTTAACATCACGAATCACAATAAATCCAAAGGTTTTACATTTTTATGCTGATTATCATCTCACCAGCGAAGACACTTGATTTTGAAACGGCACCGATAACTAAGGTGCATACTCAACCTGAGTTCCTGAAGGAATCCAGGCAATTAGTCTCGCAACTGAAAGAACTGACGCCTGCCGAGGTCTCTTCACTGATGAAGATCAGTGACAAACTCGGTGTTCTCAATTTCCTTCGCTTTAATGAGTGGAAAACTCCGTTCACCTTGAACAATGCCAAGCAAGCCTTATTGGCATTCAAGGGTGATGTGTATACAGGCATTAATGCCGATTCATTTAGTCGTCGGGATCTCAATTTTGCGCAGAAACATTTACGAATCTTGTCTGGCCTGTACGGCATTTTAAAACCACTTGATTTGATCCAGGCCTACCGACTGGAAATGGGTTCGAAATTCAGGAATAGGAAGGGCAACGATTTATATGAATTCTGGGAGTCGAAACTTACTGATCAGATCAATCAGGATATCAAGGCCAGCAAAAGCAAATATTTGATTAACCTGGCATCCAATGAGTACTTCAAGTCATTACAAGCAGATGCAATCAATGCGGAGATCATTGTTCCGGTGTTTAAGGATTACAAAAATGGTAAATACAAAATAATCACTTTCTATGCCAAAAAGGCCCGTGGATTGATGAGTGCGTACATTATCAAGAATAAATTAAAGAACCCGGAAGACATAAAAGCCTTTAATGTCGATGGCTACAAATTTTGTAAATCAGCATCCAATGCTAGGAATTGGGTATTCCAACGTTCCTGTTATCTGAACCAAGATAGTGTTTGATTACATTTCGGTGGGGAGTCTCATCGGTTTTGTGGTATTTGGTGTGTTATGGAACAAGGTGTCAGCAAAAGTCTGGTACATGGATTCAGATAATACACCGGTTTCGCTGAAATCAATCGTCGCTTTTCTATGGTTAATTTGTCTGGTTGTTTTGATTTATCAACAGATTGTCCAGGTTGAAAATGGGAATGATTCTGGACGGAGTATTTGAAATGAAAATTGATTCCCCCAAATAAAAAGGCCCTGACCATTTCAATTTAAGGTCCCTTTACTTATTTCTCATTTAGATCTCGATGAAGCGCTGCTTTATTAACACTATTTGTCAGGTGTTTACCCTTCGTTAATTTTCCATTCTTTTGTCTATAATGTGTCATAACAATTTACTCAAATAAAGCCGCAGTCTGATCCCTATGATTTGTGGGGTTTCAATGAATGAACAAATAATGATTTACAAACTATCCAAGTTATATCTCCTGATAATCGTACTAATCTTTGCCCCTCCTGGTGTGTCTGCAGAAACCGCTGTGAATACTATAGAGGCGGAACATGAACACGTCATGGTAACGACTCTGGAAGCATTGCAATTATTACTGCAATCAAGAAATGAAAAAGCAGAAGATATTTCTACAGAGGTGCTTGCGCTTAAAATGAACGGCGAATCTGTAGAGTCGGAAGATACAGTCAAAACATTACATGAATTAGAAGAAGAACTTCGGGAGATACAGCTAAGACTCGAAACGATAGCGACTGGAATATCAGTTACTGAATATCACAATATCGACGACATAGACAAGTTTGAATTACAAACAGAGATTGAACGTTTATTACAACCGATGGTTTATGCATTATTAGCGGTTACAAAAGAATCGCGCCAGATTGAACAATTAAAACAGAGTGTTAGTCGAGTAGAGCAACACCTGAAAGTCGTAAATAATGCAGTTAAACGTATTGATGACCTGTTAACAAATAACCCGAATGATGAATTGTCAATTGCCCTGAAGAAAATTCAAAAAAACTGGTTAGAAGAAAAAGAATCCCTGGATAATGAGTTGGTGGCATTAGACAGCCGATTACAGAACAGGCTGGCTTCAAAGGAATCTTTGATTACCTCGACAGGGAAATTTGTTGGTGGTTTCTTCAAAAACAGAGGTGTGAATTTTGTTCTGGGCGTAATGGCATTTTTATCTGTATTTTTGACCATGCGTTTATTGAAATTCCTATATGTAAAATTGCGTTATAAAGATGAATTCAGGAAAAGAACAAGTTTGGAACGCTTGTTTGAATTGATCTTCCTGGTTCTGAGTGTCACCTCCGCATTACTGGCGATGTTACTGATTTTTAATATACGTCATGACTGGTTATTAATGGGTTTAACAACATTATTTCTGGTGGCTATAGGTTGGATGATATTGAAGTCCTTGCCATTAATGTTTGAGCAGGTGATGTTGCTGTTAAATTTAGGTTCAGTGCGCGAACATGAACGGATTATTTTTCATGGTGTGCCCTGGGAAGTAGAAAATTTATCATTTTATTCTACGCTTAGTAACCCGGTTTTAAGTGGTGGAAAACTGCAGATATCGATCCGCGAATTAGTAGGAATGGTGTCACGAAGCATGGCTCAAAATGAGGAATGGTTTCCGAGTAAAGAAGGCGACTGGGTAAACCTGGATAATGACGTCATCGGTCAAGTGGTGTATCAAAACCCGGAAATGGTGGAGATAGTTGACTTTGGTAATAGTAAAATCACCTACTCCACTGAAACATATTTAAGCCTGAATCCTATGAATTTATCTAAAAATTATCGTATCCAGACCGTTTTTGGTATTGATTACAGGCACCAAAAAGAATGTTTAACCGAAATACCGAAAAAGATGTGTGCCATTCTCAAACAAGACCTGATAGACCTGTTAGGAGAAGATCAGGTCATGCGGGTAACCACAGACTTTTTTATGCCGAACAATTCGTCACTGGACTATGAGTACGAAGCCTATATAAAAGGGAGTTCTGCCCATATGTATGAAGAAGTTGAGCGGGTCATCATCTATGCTTTCGCCAAAGTATGTAATAAATATGGTTTGGTAATTCCTTTCCCGCAGCTCACTCTGCATGGTGGAGTGGATATACCCAGAAATAACCTGGAATAAGAGCTATATCACTTGTATGAAATGACACAGACAAGCTAAAGAAGTAGAAAGTCTTATCTGATCCCACTTATTTTATTCTACCATCCGCCGCCACCGCCGCCGCCACCGCCGCCGCCCGATGATCCGCCACCACCACTGCCAGATGATGAGCCAGGTGCAGTTGAAGATGAGGCGATTGCGCTGGTAAAGGAAGAACCAAGAGAACCGGTGAAATTACCAATGTTTGCATTATTCCAATGCGTGCCGCGATACCAGGTCGGTGAGTAGCCACCACTGGATGCTTGTGCCTGGGCAAGTACATCAGCAAATGACTCGCCCCATTGCTGTTCAACTCCGAGGGCCAGGGCGTATGGAAGATATTCTTCAAATAATTCCGGTGATTTTCCTTTTGGATGTTTGAAATCCAGTTCATGCCGTTCTGCAATATCGATGTATTGTTTAAACCCTTCAATTTTATCTAATAGTTTCCGTCCAGCCAGCGTGGGCGCTTTTAGCAGTTCATAAAATAGCCAATTGATGATTGCTGCAATAAGTAAAACGAACCCCATACTAAATGATGTCAATTGCACGAACATAGTTAAACCAAATATCTCACCGGCAACAAAAGGGATGGCAAACAGTGATAAGTAAATGGCATGAAACACTGAAAATATACCCTTTATATTCAACCATAATTGAATAGCCTGTTTGACTAAAAAAAATACACCAAAAGTCCAACCAGTTAACCAAACCAGCATAAATAAAGCGCCAGGATCAAAAGACGATGGTTGCGAGAAGATAGTTGCAACAAGTACGACAAGGGTAATAATCAATCCGATAACAAAATAAGCTGTGTTAGTCAGAAAATAAATTTTATCATAATTATTCTGCAGTGATGATTTATGTGCAGAAAGGGCACCGCCAATACGCTGATGATTTTTTTGTGTTAGCTCTATTTTGCTTACATTGCCGGAAGCATCTGTTTCTAAAGGAATACCGCCAAGAAATTCGAAAAATTTCTTCATCCCTGGTGAATTTTCAATTAAGTTATATACAGTATCTTCCTTAAAAAGATTTTTTATGATGGCTTTTTCTCCTGGTGCCATTTCAATGTTTTCTTCCCCAGTGAGTTCAAGCGAATAATCATCATCGTCTTCTTCAATTTTAAGAAAGCCTTTCACGGCAAGATTGATAATGGCCGCAGTAAAACATGTATTGTCATAACCCATTTTTAAAACGTAACACAAGGAGGCGGGAGAATAACCAGGGGGTGGTTCATAGTGCGGGAAAATAACGCCTTGTTCCGGATCTTTGCCGACTTTCAGCCAGGCAAATCCGTAATAAACAAGCAAGATAATTAAACCTGCAGATGCAATAACGAGGTGACGATTATCGCTCAGAAGATGATCAATTTTTTCAGATGCCGTGGGTTCTACAATATAGCCTTTAGGCCAGGTAACAACGATGGTCAAACCATGTCTTTTCGGCAGGGTTTGCGTGGTTTTAATATAAGCAGATCCATCTGTTTTAATACTGGCTGTATAATTCTGTTCTTTACTACCAGATATACCAGTATAGCCTTCGACTTTAATTGAATCTTGCGGAATGGTTTTGGGCAAACGTACCGTTGCACTGGCGTTATCAATGGGGGAATCCCAATCATTACCTGTTACATTCCAGTACAACTCATCATGTTGATCAAAAAAACCAAGCTGGCGATTTGTTTGATAGGTAATTGCATAAGTGTAATCTCCTTTACTCAGATAACGGTTCTTGTTGCCAATATAAATCCGTATGCCGTTTGATCTTTTTTCCGTGTGAAAATTCTCTGGAGTTCCATCACGTAAAACCTGAATGATTGAAAATCCTACCTTGTATTTATTTCCAAATCGGTCCTTGTACCGGGTTGGAATATCACGATATATACCGCGTTTTATTTTATTACCTTCAGCATTGACCGTGATAGTCTCCGTAACAGTCATGTCACCCTTCTCATCAACCACAATATCACTGTGATAACTGTGTATGCGTTCTTCAGCCAGGCCAATCGTCGTGAATGTAAGTAACAGTAGAGTAATTAGTTGGCGCATACTTTTAACTTTCATACTGTTTCGTCAAAATCAAAAAATTCTGCCGGTATAAATCGAAAAAACTTCGCAATTAGCATATCAGGAAAAGAATCGACACGGATGTTTAAGTTTCGAACTGCACCATTGTAGTAACGACGAGCATACTGGATATGATTTTCGACATCTGTCAGGTTTTTCTGCAAATCCAGAAAGGACTGGTTTGCTTTCAGATCAGGATAATTTTCAGCAAGGGCAATGAGCTGGTGCAGTTTTGTACTTAATTCGCCTTCTATCTGGCCTTTCTCTTCTATACCAGTAGAATCTTCACTTTGTGTACGCAGTGTAGTAATTGCGCTTAAGGTGGTACTTTCATAAGCTGCATACTGCTTGACAGCATCAATCAACTTTGGGATCAGATCATGCCGGCGTTTAAGCTGTACATCAATATCACTCCATGCAGCCAGCACCCTGTTTTTATCACGCACAAACAGATTATAAATAATGATAAACCATGCTATTAAAGCTACGAATAAAGCGAGGGTAAGTTCCATGATGGATATTCTGGTTTATTATCTTTGCATTTAACAGATTATATCAATTCTATTTATTAAAAACTTCATGCTATTTAAGCATTACTAATCACAGTATAATTAATTATATTTTCGACGATATATGTCCTGTATATAGAGAATATGCAAATGGGGTCATTTAATCTCCTTGCCAATAATAGGTAAACCGCGTGCCATCCCAATAAACCAATGAACTTGATGATCCAAGTTTATAGATCATAATTCCATCGCCTTCAAGAACCGGGGGTGTCCCCTCTTCTGCTCCTAACAAAACATTTTCATAATCAGGATATATATGCCATGCCTGAATTGTCGGGTATTGCAATTTTTCATCACGATCCAGGAACACAACCTTGCCTGAGTCCCAGATCACAGCAAGTCTTGTTTCATATTCTTCAGTACGTTGATGTAAAAGAAGTGCAAAATCATATTGCCCATTGCCATTAAAATCACCCATCAAATACCATGGATTTAAACCGCAGGTAATTAATTTAAAATCTTGCTCAATACCTGAGTTTTCGATTAACTGCCACAACTTCTCAGGCGCACTAGAACGATTAGAAAATACCGTATCTCTGTCAGGACAATCCAGCTTTTCTGAATAAACATGTGACGGAAACAAAAGAGTCAGTATTATGCTAATAATTATTTTCATATTTGTGCTGTTAAAGAAACCAGTCCCCTTTATTTTTATTCACTTCTTGAGTACCAATAACTACCCGTAAATAAAATAACAAGAGAAAGCTTTACTGACGTACCCAGCACGATTTGTTTTGTTGAAAACAGATGCCCGAAAACAATGCCATCTGAAAGGATGGCAGCAAAAAGCATTACCGCCGTAATTAGCAGAACACTTCTTCGCTCCATTGGCCGAAAACTACACCAGTAAAGCAAAACAGCCCAACCCATCATAAACAGGCCAGCACTACTTAATATAAACTGGAAATCCTGACCACTGCCTACGAAAAAACTGGGATGAACCGGCAAATCAACCAGGCCAAGACTAATCAGGAACCATTCAATCGCTATCAAACCATCAGCTACAGCACCGATAAGAAAGGCTGTCTTTAGAACAACAACGCTATCTTTGGAACTCATTCTTCAAGTACTCTGACAGCTTGATTGTTTTAAAAACTTAACGAACAGAGACTCTTCATTTATATATTTGCATTTACAGCATTTATATTTCATAAGTAAATCTAACAAGGATGATAACTTAAAACTTCATTTTCACTATGCCCGCTTTATACTGAAAGCAAACATTAAACTACGGATACTTACTTAACAGAGAAGGTGTAATTAAGTAACACCCTGATGTCGTGGGTATCATCCAGACCGTCCTGCCAGCGTTTGGCCCCACGCACACGGAGCCAAAATCCTGCAAGTGGTCTTCCGGCAGGAGGATAATAATCAACAGTAATATCAAACTCCTGTTGATCAGGTCTTGTCGAGCCACTGTCTCTGGTCTCGGCATTATATCCCGAGGCAAATTTGGTGATTATGGACACACCCTTAAGTCCGACCCTGGAAAAATTATAGGATAAACCGACCATCCAGGCTTGCTCCCCGGCACGATTAAAATCACTCTTCATCAGGGAGATGAAACCAGGGTAACCTCCATATGGACTACTTATTGTGCCACCCTCTGATGTTGCTGAATAGGCCGCTCGCAGGACTGCATCTTTAAACCCATACCTGCCCTCGACACTCCAGACCTGTGACTGAAACGGAGAGGTAGAAAGCAATTCATCCCCTACACTACGTTCATCAGTAAACTGGGCTGAGAATTTAAGTGCGTTTTTATCCTTTAAGGGTTTAGTGTAATTGATCTCTGAATAGAAAATATTGAACACATTGAAAGTATAAAAATTGAGTGCGCCAAAATCCAGATTATCATTGGGAGTGAATCGTCCGCCTATTATGGCCGTTCCCTCGTCACTATCACCCCCAACGCCCGCAGCTTTAGACATGCTGACAAATGAACCTGAATCTCTTTTCTTGATCTTGTCTATATAACCGCCTAGACCTTCAAATTTCCCTCGTTTCGCGGTCACGGCATAGGCCTCGAAGGTATTGGGAATCATGCGTGAATAATTCCGATTAACATAGGGCAGGTTGAAATCCTGTCGTCCCAGCCTGAGACGAACTTTCTTATAATCGAACTGTGCATAGGCCGTACCCAATACAGTCATTTCTTTCTGTTTGTCACGCAGGAGTTGCGCCCCATCACGATCAATATCACCGTATAATTTCTGTGAGGTAAATACTTCAGTATGGACCCTGAAGAAGTCTTTCCATTGACCGGAACGAAACATGAAAGAACCACCTGTCGCAAACGACTCTTGATCAATCCCACCTGTCCTGGTCCGGTCAAAGTAAACTGTCCGTGATCTGAGTTCTATCCTGGCACCCTTAATAAATCCTTTCGGTCTCTCGACTTTTTTCTTGGGTTTCTTTTTTTTTTCAGGCGGTTTCTCTGGTTTTTCCATTGGTTTTGCTTCTGGCTCTGGCTTTGCAGCTGGTTTGGAAATTTCCTTTTCTTTCTCCTGGATGACTTCTTCTTCAGGTAAAACCTCCTCCTCAACAGAATCTTTAGTGACCGCCTCCTCCGGCTCTTCCATAAGTACCGATTCGTCAGGATCTTTGTCATCCTCGATGATTTCTTCGATTGGTTTTTCGCTCTCCTTATACTCAGCGGCCAAAACACCTTGCAGCGGCTGAACAAATATCAGGACAAGAAATAGCGACAGACATCGCTTGTCCAGTAGATGATTATAGAAAACTGCGTTCAATGATTGAAAACCCCGCTCAAAAAAGTGGATACAGGCAAACCGCATCCAATTATAAAGGAGTTGGCGAGCTATTTGATAATATCACCCATGATATAATGCATGTGTATGAATAAATCTTGCGTATCCCGTTTAGGATCTTTCGCAACAAATACATTTTCTGTCAAAACACCCCATCTGGAGAATTCAAAAAATAATCACATGCGCTAGAATCAATTCAGCTGCAAGGTAATGTGGCTACAAGGAATTTTTAAAATGTAAATTATGGAGAACACATATGGAAATATTCAAAAAAACACTGTTCGCTGTTTGTCTTTTAATCCCAACACTCTTGTTTGCAGAAACAGTCAATATGAACTCTTTTCAGGTACAAAATCATCAGTGATCCCTATTGATTCTAACTCCCCACTGTCTAAAAATATTAGCCGATACCAAGCGTAATACCTTCCACTGGTCCCCCGCGACAGCCAACTTAATACTGAAAGTGGACGTTCAGGTTTAACGGTTGAGCTAACAGGCGTGCCGTCTAGGCGCGTCCTTGTTGAGTGATTTGTTAGGCATTTTCAAATACCTTTTTTGCTGCATCACTCATGGATGTAGGTGGTAGAGCGACGCAGGATGCCAAAGCCGAGAAAGTACGACAACGAAATCTTCGTGAAAAGATGAGGATTCTAGCTAGCTGCACTTGGATTCGCCACAATTAAGACAGGTCAAACACCCATCCAGCTTGATCACCGCTTTGGTGATGCACTTGTGACACAATTTTGCATTGTCCGGGAAGTCGGACGGGGAGTTTTCCTTCGCATTTTTAACGGTGCTTTCATATTCTGCACGTTTTTCATCTATCAGATTTTTCTGATGCTCATCCAGACCATCATCTTTGAACATGCCAATCATTCTTAAATGACTTTCCAGGACGTCTCCAATCTCTGCCACCAGAGAAGGCATGAACTTACCACCTTTTTTGAAATAGCCTCCGCTGGGATCAAACACGGAACGCAATTCTTCGACGAGGAAGTTTATATCACCGCCTTTTCTGAACACGGCAGAAATAATTCTTGTTAAGGCAACGATCCATTGAAAGTGATCCATGTTCTTTGAGTTAATGAACATCTCAAAGGGACGACGTAACTCATGTTCTGTGCCTGGATTGAGTACGATGTCATTGACTGTCACATAGAGGGCGTGATCAGACAGCGGGGTACTGATCTTGTACGTTGAACCCAACAGCATTTCCGGGCGTTCAACCCGCTCATGCATTTGCACGACATTGGTTTGTGCCTCTATTTCTGCTTCTGTTGCTTTTGTGTTATCTGTCTCTGCGTTGTCCTGAACAACTTCAAAACCAACGATATCGTTTGTAATCTTTGTAGCCATACTATATTTCTCCACTGACAGTCCTTTGCTTAGAACTTGCCGTAGTAGCCCTCCTTGAGTGCATCGAAGAGATTCGCGGCGGTATGTATTTCGCCATCGTAATCCACTTCTTCATTACCTTTAAATTCTACCGTTTCACCATTTTCAAGTGTAAACCGATAAACCGTATTTTCCAGATCCTCTTCTTTGACCAGAACGCCCTGGAAAGCTTCTGGATTAAATCTGAATGTAGTACATCCTTTTAAGCCTTCATCATAGGCATATTCGTAAATATTCTTGAATTCATCAAAAGCAAAATCTGTCGGCACATTCGCTGTTTTTGAAATGGATGAATCGATCCATTTCTGCGAAGCTGCCTGAATATCCACATGCTGGGTCGGCGTTACCTCGTCTGCGGCGATGAAATAATCCGGCAGGGCATTTTCCTCATCTTCTGAAAATGGCATCGCATTCTCATTCACCAATTCGCGGTAAGCCAGAAGCTCGAAAGAGTAGACATCAATTTTCTCTTTGGTCTTTCTACCTTCACGAATTACGTTACGTGAATAATGATGCGCGAAGCTGGGCTCGATGCCATTACTGGCATTATTCGCCAATGATAGTGAGATTGTGCCTGTGGGCGCGATGGAATTATGGTGTGTGAAGCGAGCACCTGTTTCTTCTAACTCCTTGACCAGATCCGGTGCGACTTCTGCGATACGCTGCATATATTTACTGTATTTCGCATGCAGAACCTTGCCTTTCACTTTATCACCAATTTTAAACCCATCGTCTTTCATTGCTGGACGGATGCGCAACATTTCACTGGTGACGGCAAATTCTTCATCCATAATCGGCGCGGCACCTTTTTCTTTTGCCAGATCCAGGGCTTCTTCCCAACCGGCCACAGCAAGTTCACGACTGATCCTTTCAGCGAAATCAATCGACTCTTCGTTGCCGTATTTCATCTTCAACATGGTCATGGTTGAACCTAACCCGAGGAAGCCCATACCATGACGACGCTTGCGCAGGATTTCATCACGCTGACCTTTCAGTGGCAGGCCATTAATTTCGACGACGTTATCCAGCATACGGGTAAAGACTTTAACCGCCTTACGAAAATCTTCCCAATCAAAACGAGCACGATCAGTGAAAGGTTCAATGACGAAACGTGTGAGATTGACTGAACCAAGCAGGCAGGAACCATAGGGGGGTAAAGGTTGTTCACCACAATTGTGAGCATGCAAGCCATTGGCATCAAAAGTGTTGATGCCTGGAACCTGAATATCATAAACGTCTTCATGCCCATCAGCGGTAACACTTTTAATAGTGGCCGTAAAACGTTCATGGTTTTGCTGACGCTTGTATGCTTTAAGTAATATTGCGAGCTTATTTGCCTTATCAACATCCGCAAAATTTATTTCATTTTGAAACTGCAATAAATTATCGTTACTAATCACTAATTCATGCTGTGCCTGAATCATATATTCAGATATGCCACCTTTGCCATTGGGCAAATGACGAATACCTGCATTACGACGATTTTTGTAGATAGTGGATGAAATACCAAGGCGAAGTAACATTCGCTGTACTGCTTCAAGCCTGGGTAGATCGGATTGCGCTAAGCGAACACTGACCCCTTTCTCCTGGCTTCCCTGCACAGAGCCATCTGCATCGAAAAACCCTTGTAAAAATCCTGAATAAAATTCGCTGGATCCTGTTTCAATACGTTCAGAAATGCACTTGTCACCTGGCTGCATACCAAGTTCTAACGCTAAAGATTTCAAACCTGCAAAGCTCATCCGGTACTCATTTCTATCCTGAACTTCTGACCAACCTTTGAAATCACTACGCGTTTGGAAGCTGCGACTGGCATTCAAAGCGCATTGCATAATGCTGTCAGCACCATGAGAAATCTGGTTACCATTGACTACCTGCGGCATTTTCCAGACAGAAATGACTGCCTTATCTTTTTTCAAGGTACCATCACCGACCAATAGCCCCATCAAATAACCCTGATCCCGACCATATTTACCAGGCCAGCTAGTGTGCCCACGGTGGTTGTTAAGCAGAACCTCATCACCCATGCAAAGCTCACCCGCTTTGGCCCATTCTGTGGTTAATTGAAATCGAGTTTTTTCAACAACTTTGCGAACGCGATGATCTTTAGTCAAGCGAAGCGAATATCCTTCCCTTGTTTGTAATTTCAGAACCTGTTTACGCGCAGTTTTGAAAAACCCCTGCTGTGTAGATTTATGCGCCACACCATCTACCAATAGTTCTGTTTGTCGTCCTAACAACTCGTGAACCTGGCGTGGCCCAATTGTTGTCTGTACCCATGTATCAGCCGTCACACATGGATTGGTTGCGCGAATATCTTCGCAGAACCAGTTGTTATTCATTTCGTTGACTTTATCAATCAGGATAAAACCTGGTTCAGCAAAATCGTAGGTAGAAGCCATGATGACATCCCAAAGACGTTGCGCGCGTATGGTTTTATACACCTTACAAGCCACCAACCCTTCGTCGTTAACGATATAATTTTTGTGGCTTGGCCATTCACGCCAGATAATTTGCTCTGGGTCATCCATATCCATTGATTTACTTTCCTTTTCCTGCACAGGGAAAGCCAGCTTCCAGTCTTTATCATTTTTGACGGCAGTCATAAATTTATCGGTAATCAACAGTGAAAAATTAAATTGACGCAAACGACCATTTTCACGTTTGGCACGAATGAATTCCATGACATCTGGATGACCGACATCGAAAGTCGCCATCTGTGCGCCACGACGACCGCCCGCAGACGAGACGGTAAAACACATCTTGTCAAAGATATCCATGAAGGAAAGCGGGCCTGAGGTATAAGCACCGGCACCGGAGACATAACCGCCTTTGGGACGTAATGTTGAAAACTCATAACCAATCCCGCAACCGGCCTTCAACGTCAGACCTGCTTCATGGGTTTTGCCCAGAATGTCATCCATGGAGTCTTCGACCACGCCTGAGACGGTACAATTAATTGTTGATGTTGCGGGCTTATATTTGGTGGCTCCGGCATTGGAAATAATGCGGCCAGCAGGGATCACTCCACGACGCAATGCCCAGACAAATTCCTGATACCAGGCCTCACGTTTTTCTTCTGTTTGTTCGACATCAGCGAGCGCTCTCGCAACACGCGTATAGGTGTCATCCATACACTTATCAACGGCTGTGCCATCCTTCTTTACAAGTCGGTATTTCTTCTCCCAAATATCTTTGGAGGCCGGTTGAAAAGGTACTTCAACAGCAGTAGTTCGGACGATTTCAGCTTGTACTGTATTCATCAATAATTCTTCCCCTTTGGATATCTCAAATTACCCACTTGGTAACTTTTTTATTCTGATTATTTATATTTTGCGGCGCAGCAATATACACTATATATTGTGGTTTGCTACCCGTCTGAACCACAATATATAGTGGTTCAGACCGCAATGCAAACACTAAATTTAATTACTTAAACTTAGTTTCGAAGTGCTTGTTTATTAAAGAGAAATTACATTAAGAATGCCAGGTAAATGGCTTTTCTCTTGTCTTCTGTGACCACAACGACAGGTTGAATTTATAGCATTTTCAAAATTGAAATAATACTTATTTCAACAGCTATTATTAGACAATTTTTGCATAAGCTTGCCAGCACTGGTTTTCACAATGTGGGCACAAATTTTGCCTGTTTCAAGTAGGTTCTCCAGTGCAATTACCGGTATACTCCCGCCCTCTAAAATAAAACACACAAAAGATTTTTACAATAATTTATTCATCCAATAAAACTGAATGATGCCCTCAAATAATCCGCGTATTTCAGACACTCGTTCTGGCTCATATGCCGTTGCCATCTGGTTGTTAGCCTGTGCAATCATGATCTTCGTCATGGTCATATTGGGTGGTGTTACACGGCTGACACATTCCGGTTTATCCATGGTTGAATGGAAACCCGCCACTGGCTTCCTGCCACCGATGACAGAACTAGTCTGGCAAGAAACGTTTGAGAAATATCAACAATACCCGGAATTCAGGATTAAAAATCCGGATATGGATCTGGCCGGATTTAAATCTATCTTCTGGCTGGAATTCATTCATCGTGTCTGGGGCCGTAGTATCGGCATTGTCTTCTTTGTGCCATTCATGTTTTTTTTGCTAAAGAGAAAACTGGATAGAAAACTGATACCAAAATTAATCACAATGTTTATCCTCGGTGGCCTGCAGGGCGTACTTGGTTGGTTCATGGTCAAAAGTGGCTTATCTGATCGGCCGGACGTCAGCCAATATCGTTTAACTGCACATTTGATTTTCGCCTTTTGCCTTTATGGCTGGATCCTCTGGACTGCACTGGGATTATTATTTCCAAACCCTCATACCTTTAAACAGCCATTCATCAATGCTTACAAAGGTATTGTTTCAGCGTTAACGTTACTACTTGTGATTGCCATTATGTCAGGTGGTTTTGTTGCCGGTACCGATGCGGGTTTTATTTACAATACTTTCCCGCTCATGGGTGAAACACTGATACCAAAAGATTTATTCGCCTTTGATCCCTTGATCAAAAATTTCTTTGAGAACGTGGTGACCATTCAATTCACACATCGCGTGTTAACAATATTAGTTTTTGTTTCTGTGATTGGCTTCTGGTTTAAAACCCTGAATCAGGAATTCCCTCAACGTACCCGACTAGCTTTGCATTGCCTGTTGGCAGCAGTCATCCTGCAGGTGACGCTCGGCATTACAACGTTGTTGTTTATTGTCCCTGTGCCGTTAGCAGCATCACACCAGGCAGGGGCACTGGTATTATTGACCGCTATGCTTTGGGCCAGACATGAATTCAGGTCATGAACTTAGGGCATGAATTCCTTCAGGACAGAGTAGGGATAGATTATCCGGCCTTTTAGAGACCTGATAATCGTTCAGCAGATAACACCGTGTTTGCAACCAGAATGGCTATCGTCATAGGGCCAACACCCCCTGGCACTGGCGTAATGAAGGCTGCCTTTTGACTGGCACTTTTTTTTCATCAATATGAGCAGGCAGGGGAAATTGCACAAGGATACCGTGAATCTTGGTGCTCTGATTCAGTTCCTCGATCTGGTTCAAGACAATTTCTTCAGAGGCGTCTTCCGGCATATCGTGGGATTCGGAACGCAGACCCACATCATGACAAGCTTTTATCTTGTTGCATACATGAATGCGCAATGCCGGATTATCACCAACGATAATCACTGGCAGACCCGGCAAGATACCTTTATCTTTTAATTTATCAGCGCGATGTCTGTACTCTTCCCCCTTCACTAGGCAGGCAATGCTAACAACAACTGGATTCATTTGACCCTTGTTTATGCACACCGCCTTTTGTTTCACTTGCCGACCGCCTGGTTCCCGCCGGGGCACACCATGTAACAGCATCCTGCTCACTGGCTGGTGTAATACCTATGAAATCATTTTTGTGTGGCCCTTC
>CAZDFI010000026.1:7151-7922 GCA_964504725.1 uncultured Enterobacteriaceae bacterium | reverse complement strand
GTTAAATAACGGAAAGTCCGTTCACAGACAGCCATTCTGGCACCGCGTGGAAATTCATGTCCTTCATCATCAAAGACTGTCTTAAATGGCCCTCTATAGATCACAGCCTGTCCTTTATCCAGACATTCTTCACCACTACCTTTAACAGCAGTGACCGTGACCGATCTAAACTCTATGCCTTCAACGACTTGCCATGGTTCGGCATCCCATTTATCCAGAGCCACAGAAAGAAATCCTGCATCATGAAATGCATTCAGCATTTCCTCTTCTTCGAAGGCCCCTGAGATACACCCACTCCATAACTCATCATCTGCCTTCAGATGTTCGGGTATAGCCTCATCACTGACAATATCCGAGATAGCGATACGGCCACCAGGTTTCAGAACACGAAAGATTTCGTTGGCCAACTGTTCTTTTTGATGATCACCGACCAGGTTAAGAACACAGTTCGATATAATCAGATCCACAGAGTTATCTGCAACCAGGGGTTGTTTTGTGCGTTGTGCTGCCTGCCAAAGCTCCAGTTGATGTGCACCTTCGACATCTGTGACCGGGTTTTCTGCCAGCCATGCATCCATCGCTGTCAGATCTAATGCTAAATCCTGTATGTGGCCTTTACGAAATTCGACACGATCACCGCCCAGTTTTGTTGCCATCTCATCCTGGTATTTGCGTGCCAATGCCAACATATCATCATTCATATCAATACCAATGACTTTACCTTTGTCACCGACCAACTGTGCTGCCATATAACATATCTTGCCACTGCCA
>CAZDFI010000026.1:896-7141 GCA_964504725.1 uncultured Enterobacteriaceae bacterium | reverse complement strand
AGATCCAGAACGATGTCACCATCCTGAACATAGCGCGAAGGGTCGCCACAGCCATAATCTTTATCAATGATCTCCTGTGGTAACAGCTTTAACAGCGACGCATCATAATCAACCGGACAACACAAACTCTCTTGTCTTTCACTTGCGCCTTCTGAATATCGTTCCAGTACGGCTGACTTTACATTCATATTCCAAACCTCATTTTAATAATTTTTTAAATTCCAATTAATTCTCTTCGGAGATTAATTTTTCTACAGATTTCTTCTTTACAGAAACAAATGGCTGCAACAAAAGCCAATGCAAAAAAACCACTTTGTCTCCCTGAAATTCGTTCAGACCTATTTTCATTTTTAAATGGCCCGCTGACGGCTGTGACCGGTAGGTATGAAAGATATAATCCCACCACGGGATATTAAATCCATAATTACTGTTCGTCTCTATCTTGTTCACCGAATGATGCACGCGATGCATATCCGGAGTGACGATAAACCAACGTAGCAAGCGATCTATGCTGATCGGGATCTGTATATTACTATGATTAAACATGGACGATATATTTAATGTGATTTCAAATACAATCACCGCCGCAACAGGCGCACCGAACAAGGCAATAAAGAAGAATTTTACAAACATCGACAGAATAATTTCAAATGGATGAAAACGTAAGCCTGTTGTCACATCAAAGTCCAGATCGGTGTGATGCACTCTATGTATTCGCCACAGCAAGGGTATTTTATGCATGACGACATGCTGACCATATATCACCAGATCCATGAGTAACAAGGACACTACAAACGTTAACCAAAAGCCTGCATCGACAATATTGAATAAACCCCAGCCCCGTGACAATGAAATTTCGGCCATAGTCACCGTGGCAATGGGGACAAGAAGTCGAACCAGCAACACATCAAGACTCACCAATGCCAGGTTGTTCAAACGCCTGCTCCAACCCAGAAGTGGAGTCCGTCTAGGGTTTAATGCCTCCCACAACAGCATCAGTAACAGTACCACTGAAAAAGCACCTAGCCGAAACAGTGCTTCATGATTTTGTAATATTTGTTCCACTACCCATCCTTTTTAAATGATGAAGAACGTAAACCAGCGTAACACTATTGACCGATTCTCGTTCACGGGGTTCACATACTATATACAAGGGAAGCAATAGGATAAAATCAAGGTATCATCAATCCAGACAGGTATAAACAGTGGGATACAAGAACACCTCAAGCTATCCAGCCACCCGGCCACGTCGCATGCGACGTGATGATTCCACGCGCCGATTGATGCGGGAAAATCACTTGCACGTCGATGACCTGATTTACCCCATGTTCATCGTTGAAGGTAAAGCAACACGTGAACCGGTTGAATCCATGCCTGGTATTGAACGTTTAAGCATTGATGAATTGTTAAAAGAAGCAGATGAGTTGGTTAAACTGGGAATCCCTGCGATTGCATTGTTTCCTGTTATCGCCGCTGAAAAAAAATCTGAGGACGCAGCGGAAGCCTGGAACACGGAGGGCCTGGCACAAAAGGCCGTAAGGGCGTTGAAAAAAAGCCTTCCTGAACTTGGCGTGATTACGGATGTTGCTCTGGATCCTTTCACTACCCATGGACAGGATGGCCTTGTTGATAGACAGGGCAATGAACAAGGTTACGTCATGAATGATGAAACTGTTGAGGTTCTGGTTAAACAAGCATTGTCGCATGCAGATGCCGGTGCGGATATTGTTGCACCTTCCGACATGATGGATGGACGTGTTGCTGCGATTCGTACTGCGCTCGAGAAATCAGGTCATACCAATACACGTATTCTTGCCTATTCTGCAAAATATGCCTCTGCTTTCTATGGGCCTTTCAGAGATGCAGTCGGTTCATCAGCCAACCTTGGAAGTGGAGATAAAAAAACCTACCAGATGGATCCTGCAAACAGCGATGAAGCGTTACGTGAAGTTGATCTTGATGTGAATGAAGGTGCAGATATCGTCATGGTAAAACCAGGCTTGCCCTATCTCGATATCGTTAGTCGCGTCAAGGATACTTTCCAGATGCCTACATTTGTTTATCAGGTCAGTGGTGAATATGCCATGCTCAAGGCGGCTTCGATGAATGGCTGGCTTGATGAACGTGCAACCGTGATGGAAACATTAGTCGCCTGCAAACGCGCAGGAGCAGATGCCATATTGACCTATTACGCAAAACAAGCTGCAGAATGGTTGCAGAAATGATTTAACTTGCATGACAAGGAAGCAGCAAACATTGAGGGCGCCTCTAAAAATAGTGATTTTTTCGTGAGTACAAGAAGGCACCGCGCGGAGAACCGGAATGTATAGGCATACATGAGGATTCGAGCACGGAGCCGACGCCGTAATCGCGGGAAAAGTGCAATTTTAGAAGTGCCCTACAGTCAAAACAGACGCCGCTTCCTGCAACATAGCTTTATGGGTCTCGGTGCCTTTGTTGGTAGCTGTCTACTTTTTCCCAGGTCTGCTAATTCTTCCCCGCAAACATTAAACGCTATTGGCGAGTTGTTGCCGCCTGATAATAATGGCGTCCGATTACCTGAAGGCTTTTCATCTCGTATTGTCGCCCGATCAGGTCATGATTATTTTGGCTACAGCTGGCATGCTGCGCCAGATGGTGGGGCCACGTTTGCTACAGATGATGGTGGCTGGATTTATGTCTCTAATAGTGAACTGGACAAAGGTGAAGGCGGCGTGGGTTCACTTCGCTTTGACAAAGATAATAAACTTATTAATGCCTATTCCATATTAAGTAACACCAGTCGTAATTGTGCAGGTGGGCATACCCCATGGGGAACCTGGTTATCCTGTGAAGAAATTGACACGGGTCAAGTCTGGGAATGTGATCCTTACGGTAAGAGAGATCCAGTCCTACGCACAGCTTTGGGAAGCTTCACTCATGAGGCCGTTGCTGTTGATACAAACACCATGCAACTTTATCTCACCGAAGATAAACCTGATGGTTGTTTATATCGATACACTTCAAAATCAACCCATGCTAATGGCTATCCTGATTTGGATGGTGGCGTTCTTGAAGTCGCTGAAATCATCAATGGTTATGAAGGAAAACTGCGCTGGCATCTTGTTCCTGATCCCTCAGCGAAAGATATCTCCACACGCAAACAGGTCAAACAAAGCTCTAGCTTTAATGGTGGCGAAGGCATCTGGTTTCACCAGGGCAACATCTTCTTTACCACCAAAGGTGACAATCGCGTTTATGCTTATGACGTTAAGAGCAATGATCTCCGCATCATTTATAACGCGGCACTATATATACAACCTGTATTAACCGGTGTCGATGATATTACCTCAAATGCACTGGGAGAATTACTTGTCGCCGAAGATGGTGGAGATTTACAAATTGTTGTCATCACAATATCTGGAGAAACAAAACCATTGTTACAGCTCGTTGGGCATGACCGCTCAGAGATAACGGGCCCTGCTTTTAGTCCTGATGGTTCAAGGCTGTATTTCAGTTCACAACGTGGTAAAACGGGTCGATCTGAAGACGGAATCACTTTTGAAATTAGCGGTTTTTTTTGATCTGTTCCAAAGAAAATAATTAATAACGATAGTCCATATCACTGATGTTACGATGGGCATACTTAAATTATATTTAATGCTATGACTAATAACGATATCTTGCGTCGACTCCGATATACCCTGGACTTTAACGATTCAAAGATGATTACTGTTTTTGGCCTGGCTGATTATCAGGTAACACGGGCGCAGATCAGTGATTGGCTGAAAAAAGATGATGATCCTGCGCATCAGGAATGCAGCGACACCCTGCTGGCCATTTTCCTGAATGGTTTAATTAATGATAAGCGAGGCAAAAAAGAAGGGGCGCAACCCGAGCCAGAAAAGCGATTAACTAACAATATCATTTTCATGAAATTAAAAATCGCGTTAAATCTGAAGGCCGAAGATGTATTGGAGATCCTGGGCCTGGTTGATTTTCACCTGAGTAAACACGAATTAAGTGCGTTTTTCCGTAAGCCAGGCCATAAACATTACCGGAACTGTCAGGATCAGATTTTGCGCAAATTCCTTAAAGGCTTACAGCTTAAATATCGCAATAATATTGACGACCATATTGAATTGAAAAATGGCTCCGCATGGACAGAACGGTAATAAAAAAAACCCTGGTAATCTCGTTACCGAATATATAGATGATTACAAACCGAGTTCTTTAATCTTACGCGTCAAGGTATTCCTTCCCCAACCCAATAATTTTGCAGACTCCTGACGTTTACCGCCAGTCTGCTGAAGCGCAGCTTTGATCATAGTCCTTTCAAATTTGGGTAATGCTTCACTTAACAAATCAGTACCACCATTTTCAATGTTTGAATTGATCCAGTTAAACAAGCCTTCTTCCCAATCCGAATATGTTCTTTCAGAATTTACAGAGTCACGTAATTCAGGCGGCAGATCATCAACATGAATATCCCTACCTGCTGCCATGACCGTAACCCATCGACAGAAATTTTCCAGTTGTCTGACGTTACCTGTCCATTCGGCATTCAGCAAAAACTTTTCTGTCTCAGGCAAAAGGTTTTTTCTTTCGATATTTAATTCTGCTGCTGCAAGATTGAGAAAATGATTCAGTAATTCAACAATATCTTCAGGTCTTTCTCTTAGTGGCGGGACATGAACACGTATCACATTCAGACGGTGTAACAGATCTTCACGAAAGGTCCCTTCTTTTACATGCTCTTCAATAGCCTGATGTGTCGCTGCGATAATTCTTACATCAACTTTGATTGGTGTATGGCCACCCACACGATAAAACTCACCATCAGCCAGTACACGTAATAAGCGGGTTTGTAAATCCGCAGGCATATCACCAATCTCATCCAGAAATAATGTGCCATTATCTGCTTGTTCAAAACGACCTGTTCGTCTGGCAACAGCGCCGGTAAATGCACCTTTTTCATGCCCAAAAAATTCAGACTCAAGTAACTCACGGGGAATCGCTGCAGTATTGAGTGCGATAAAAGGTTTTTCTGCACGCGGACTATGCAAGTGCAGCGCTTTGGCAACCAGTTCTTTGCCCGTCCCCGATTCACCTGTAATCAATACGGACAAATTAGAACTGGATAATCTTGCAATCGCCCTGAAAACCTCCTGCATTGCGGGTGCAGAACCAATAATTTCAGAAACATCATTTGGATCTTTGGATTCTGATGCTGATGTTACTTGCTGTTGCTCACTTAGCGCACGGTTCACCAGTCCGACAATTTCATCAACATCAAATGGTTTGGACAGATATTCGAAGGCACCTTCACGAAAAGCTGATACTGCCCGATCCAGATCTGAATAGGCAGTCATGATAATGACTGGAATATCTGGTACGCGCTGCTTTAATTTTTCCAGTAAGGTAATTCCATCCATATTCTGCATCCTGATATCAGAGATAACGACATCAGGATGTTCATTCTCAAGTTCAGCTAAAACCTGCAATGGGTCTTTAAAGCAACGAGATGACAAACCTGCCTTGGTAAAGGCTTTTTCAAGTACCCATCTAATCGATTTATCATCATCGACGATCCAGATATTTTTTGAACTCTCCATTTCAATCCTCGCTCACAGGTAAATAGATACTGAATATTGTTTTATCATCCTTCCTCTCATAATTGATGAGGCCACCGTGCAGGTTTATTAATGATTGTGCTATCGATAAACCGAGTCCCGTGCCATCAGGACGACCGGTTATCATTGGGTAAAAAACATTTTTCTTTATTTCTGCCGGTATTCCAGGACCATCGTCAATAATATCGATCCGAACAACCATACGATGGATTTTTTGACGAATCGTGAATTGACGAATGAAACGTGTATGCAAGCATATTTGACCCTGACTCTCTATTGCCTGCAGCGCATTTCGCATGACATTCAAAAACACCTGAATCAACTGTCCACGGTCTGCCTTGATGAGTGGCAAACTTGGATCATAATCCCTTATAAATTCTGGACATGATTCAAATTCGGCTTTGAGTAAACTACAGACATATTCAATTACTTCGTGGACATTTAATTCAGCACAATCAAGTTGCTGGTCACTCGCCAGCATTCGATCGACAAAATTCCTGAGACGATCTGCTTCCTGAATAATAATACTTGTGTACTCAATTAACTCCTTGTCTTCCAGCTCTCCCTGTAGCAACTGTGCGGCTCCCCGAATACCCCCAAGCGGATTTCTGATTTCATGAGCCATACCACGAA
>CAZDFI010000026.1:0-886 GCA_964504725.1 uncultured Enterobacteriaceae bacterium | reverse complement strand
GCTGCATCACCAGGCCCCTTTCAGTAAATTGAGTATGCGTGTCTAATGTTCTTTTTAACATTTCATCAAAATCTTGCGATGCCGGAAATATTTTGGCAGGTGTTAGTCCTTTCATCTGACGATTACTGACATACAACAAATTTTCCCCCGCGGCATTTACACAGGTGAGTCTTAACTGATCATCAAATAGTAAAACGGCTGTCGCCAAATTGTCATAAACACGTGATGTTGTTTCTGTAATAAAAGTCATAGTTTAATAAACTAGCATAGTTACGCACTTATTTGGTGCAATTTAATGCACGAAGATCAGATATTTACCAGTGACTTTACGAAATATCTTTTAATTACAATATATTATGGGTTTTAGCTCGTATGACATCAATTTTAATATCAAACCTCACTATATAGGTGCAAGAAGTAGACCATCGTAAACAAGAATAAAAATATAATTTGTATTTGGGTATCAGGGCGTGGGAGAGAGTCTTCTATGGCAACGCCGTTCTCGGACTCCTCGACTCTGTCTGGAAAATTAGCTCCTGACATTTTCACCCGAATATGTCCTATATTCGTCCTGATTCGCTCTCGGTCTCTGTTCCAGACTCGACTCTACCGATTACTTCCATGTAATCGTACCTCCTGCATCCCTGCAGTCGTGTCCTTCTCGGCACGACCGCCATGGATGGCGGAAGTGTCGAAAATGTATCGCTACATGAATGTAGCTTATTAGAGCAATGCAGGAGCAATTGCCGAGGAACAATTTTCTACTAAGGCCTTCCATAGACATCGCTGCTCCTGCGCATCCATGCGCCCACAGCATACAGTCCATCCATGGACATCGCTGCTCCTGCGCATCCATGCGCCCACAGCATACAGTCCATCCATGGAC
>CAZDFI010000025.1:20663-28579 GCA_964504725.1 uncultured Enterobacteriaceae bacterium | reverse complement strand
ATCTCTATTTCCCTTGTATCGAGTGAAATGGCTATTTCCGCCCATTCGTAAGTGGCCAACTCCAGTAGAAAGTCTGGATCTTGCGGATGTCTGTGACGTTCATCCTTAAGATACTGTATAAATTCCAGAGGCATTCTTGGAAACAAGGGCGTATGCGACTGATGATTGCAAACATAATCACGCAACATCGCGTGCCATTGTTCATCCGCTGTGATTTTGCGCAGGACAGGAAAACTATTGGCAATGAAACCTTCTATATTATTATAAACAAGTTCCCTATAAACGCCTATGCGCCTGTCTTCAACACCATCCGGGGCAGGATTATTTTCCGGATCACGCATATGCTGTGTGAACACAGTCTGAACTTCACTAAAACCTTCAGCCTTGCTGCTGTTTGATAGCCTTGTCATTGGTCTCGTACTTAGTTTGGTAGTGCCTGATAGTTTCCACTTCCTTCAGTAAGGTCTCTAATGGCGGAATATTAAAATCTCTTTCCAGCAAAGTTGGGAATACACCAAAATGATCATAGGCCACATCAAGTAATTTCCAGACCGGATCAATGACATCCGCACCATGGGTGTCTACACGTATATCTTCAGCTTCAACATAGTGTCCGGCTATGTGGGCATAGGCAATACGATCTCCCGGTAACGCCTTGAGAAATGCCTCAGCATCATAATTATGATTAATGCTGTTCACATAAATATTATTGATATCGATATGGAACAGGCAATCGGCTTCTTTCAGTATAGCGTTAACAAAATCTATTTCCTCCATCTCCTTACCAGGAGCCGCATAATAAGAAGCATTTTCCATCGCCATCTGTCGTCCAATTATATCCTGCGTACGCATGATTCTCTCAGCCACGTAATGCACGGCTTCTTCGGTAAAGGGTATTGGCATCAGATCATAGAGATGACCTTCATCGGCACAGTAACTCAGATGTTCGCTATAGATCCGCATATGATGCGTTTCGAGAAATTGTTTAACACGTTTTATAAACGGCTCATCAAGGGCAGCCTGTCCACCAATATTTAATGACAGTCCATGACAGACCATCGGTATTTTTTCAGTGATTTTCCGGAATTGGCGTCCAAGACGACCACCGACATCGATCCAGTTCTCCGGCGCGACTTCCATAAAGTCTATTTGTGAGGGGATGTCATCTGCAAGCGAGCCAATAAAGGCCCGCCGCAGACCTAATCCTGCACCCTGTACAGGATATGTTTCAGACATGTGATGAAGTCTCGAGATTATTTTTTATTCTCGCCGCACTTACCTTCGCCACATTTTCCTTCTTCTTTCATTTTTTTCTTTTTGTCGCCACATTTACCTTCGCCGCATTTACCTTCGGCTTTCTTGTCGCCGCATGAGCCTTCGCCCTTCTTGTCACCACATGAGCCTTCGCCCTTTTTGTCGCCACATGAGCCTTCGCCCTTCTTGTCGCCACAATTACCTTCGCCTTTCTTGTCACCACAAGAACCTTCGCCTTTCTTGTCACCACAATTACCTTCAGCAACCATGTATCCGGTACCGTGATCGGTCATGGTAAATGGATTCGCTGCTGCTTGTGTAATTGGGCTGGCCATTAATGAAACAGCAAAGGTTGCGCCAAGAGCTGCAGCAATTGGTGTTAATTTTCTTTCTTTAGACATTTTGAGGAGTCCTCTCAAGTTGTTAACAAATTCCCGAACTTCAAAACAATCGGGTTCCATAAAAATAGATATACAAATGTAATCGAGCTCTTCTCAACATAGTTCCCGTCGACTAATCTTCGCCGGATTCCTACCCAATCCAGAGCATAAGTCATGGACTGGGGCATATAGGAGAAGTTCCCATCCATCAGTGAAAAAACCGAATCAAACCTTTGTTTTCAACGTTCTAATGAGAATTTTCCTAATTATCTTTTCCGTGCGGACGCGCCCCAGAAGTACTTCGCTAGTTAACTTTTTACTTGTGAGCGCATGTGTGGGAATAAAATTACGTCTCTAATCGTGGGGGAATCAGTCAAAAACATGACCAGCCGGTCTATACCGATGCCTTCTCCCGCTGTTGGCGGCATGCCATATTCCAGTGCAGTAATATAATCTTCGTCAAAATGCATGGCTTCGGCATCCCCCGCTTCCTTATCTTCAACCTGTTTACGAAAACGTTCTGCCTGGTCATCCGGGTCATTTAATTCGGAAAAACCATTAGCAATTTCTCGCCCACCAATAAAGAATTCAAATCGATCTGTGATAAATGGATCGTCATCATTCATACGTGCCAAAGGCGATACTTCCGTAGGATAGGCCGTAATAAATGTTGGTGCTATTAAACGAGACTCTACTGTTTTCTCAAATATTTCAATCTGTACCTTCCCGAGCCCGTGACTGTCTTCCAAATGCACACCTACTTTCTCTGCAATCTTTTTAACAGATTCAAGAGATTCCAGATCGGCTGCATTGATATCAGGATTAAAATGCAAAATTGACTCCTTCACTGTCATCCTTACAAAGGGCTGACCCAATTCATATTCATTTTCCTGATATGTGATTGTCGTGCCGCCTGTAATTTCTGTCACCAATTTACGCATTAAATCTTCAGTTAAATTCATCAGGTCTTCATAGTCTGCATAAGCCTGATAAAATTCAAGCATGGTAAACTCAGGATTATGTCTTGGTGATAGACCTTCATTGCGAAAACTACGGTTAATCTCGAAGACCCTTTCAATTCCACCGACAACCAGACGCTTGAGATATAATTCTGGAGCAATGCGTAAAAACAATTCCATATCCAACGTATTGTGATGCGTCGCAAAGGGTCTTGCTGCTGCGCCACCCGGGATCACATGCATCATCGGTGTTTCAACTTCGATGAAGCCATCACCCTTCAAATAGTTTCTAATGAAATCAACAACTCTTGAACGAATCGAAAATACCTTGCGTGTATCTTCATTCATAATTAAATCGACATAACGTTGTCGATATTTTGTTTCTTGATCCAACAGGCCATGAAATTTTTCAGGCAACGGACGTAATGATTTGGTCAGCAAACGAATATTGTCTACATGAACACTCAGTTCACCCTTATTGGTCTTCATCAACTGGCCTTCTGCACCAATAATATCTCCCAAATCCCACTGTTTAAATTCAGCATAAAGACCTTCAGGCAGATCATCCCGTCTAACATAAAGCTGAATCTGACCCGACATATCCTGTAAGTGAGCAAATGAAGCCTTACCCATCACACGGCGAGTCATCATGCGACCAGCAACATTGACACGAATCCCAACAGATTCGAGGGTTTCTTTATCAGTTTCAGCATGTGTCTGATGTAAATCATCAGCCAGTGAATCACGACGGAAATCATTAGGATATGCCTGACCATTCTCACGCAAAGCATCAAGCCGTTCACGTCGCTGGACGATTAATTTATTCTCGTCGGGTTTATTATTTTCTTGTTTATTATCTTTGTTGTCAGACATTATTTTTAGTAGGTAGTAATTGGTAGGTTGTAGATAGCATGTCGTATATGGAGCTTTATGTTTTTAGTATTTTCTTCTGTAAACCATTTAACATCTTGCCAATTGTTTCAAAAGCCATTAATTGCTCATCGCTTATTTTAAAATAATCCAGGTCTCTGCAAAGAATGAAATAATATTTCAATTCTTCCAAGGATCCTTGTGCGATATTATAAAAACGGACTTTATCCTTATTTCCCCTTCGCTTAAAGCCCTCCGCTATATTAGCAGGTACTGAAACTGCCGACCTTCGCATTTGTGATATTAAGCCATATTTTTCGTTATCGGGTAGACTTCTGGTGTAATTGTAAACATCCAAAGTTAATCTATGTGACATTTTCCATACATCCAGCTGTTCAAAATTCGTTATCGCCATCCTTGCTCTCCTCTTATCATTAACTCGGTGATCCCACCTACCATCTACTACCTACCATTTACCATCTACTACAATCCAGACTTCAGACTGGCTTCAATAAACTGATCAAGATCTCCATCCAGTACCGCTTGCGTATTCCCTGTTTCAACGCCTGTACGTAAATCCTTGATTCGCGATTGATCCAATACATATGATCGAATCTGGCTGCCCCAGCCAATATCAGACTTTGAATCTTCCAGTGCCTGTTTTTCAGAGTTCCTTTTCTGCATTTCCAACTCATAAAGTTTGGCACGCAATAACTTCATGGCTTGATCCCTGTTTTTGTGCTGTGAACGGTCACTCTGACATTGCACCACTGCACCTGTGGGTATATGAGTCAGACGCACCGCAGAGTCGGTCTTGTTAACATGCTGACCCCCCGCACCGCTGGCACGATAGGTGTCGACACGCAGATCAGCAGGATTTATTTCTATTTCAATATTGTCATCTATCTCAGGCGAAACAAAAACAGAGGCAAACGAAGTATGTCGGCGATTACCGGAATCAAAGGGCGACTTCCTGACCAGACGATGCACACCGGTCTCTGTGCGTAACCAACCAAATGCATAATCACCTTCATACTTAATGGTCGCACTCTTGATCCCCGCCACATCACCGGGAGAAACTTCTATCAGCTCAGTCTTGAATCCATGTTGTTCCCCCCAACGCAAATACATTCGCAGTAACATATCAGCCCAATCCTGCGCTTCAGTGCCCCCCGAACCCGATTGAATATCCAGGAATGTGTTATTGGCATCCATTTCACCGGAGAACATACGGCGGAATTCAAGTTCGGCCAAGCGTTTCTCAAGGTCTTCAATATCTTCATTGATTGACTCAAGCAATTCCTCATCATCTTCTTCATGAGCCATGAGCAACATTTCATTGGCGTCGTTTAACCCACTGTCCATATCGTCAATGGTTTTAACCACCAGTTCTAATGACGCGCGTTCTTTTCCTAAACCCTGAGCACGCTCAGGATCATCCCAAACATTTGGCTGTTCTAATTCACGCAGGACTTCGACAAGACGTTCAGATTTGTTTTCGTAATCAAAGATACCCCCTCAAGGTACCAGTGCGTCCTTGCATATCTTTGATGTGATTAAGGATCAGGTTTATTTCCATGGTGATTTTCAGTGTTTTATTGTTATGAAATTGGGCGGTATTGTAATGCAAAGATGATAGGCTTTCACTATGTTCACCATCTTCGATAATGTTGTTTCTATTATTACTGGGAATCCTCCACAAAAATAATGATTTTTAATCAGCACACAGGAAATTAATGGTGCTTAAAATCACCTTAAATGTCTCCATCCCTGATGATGAAATTGAGCTTTCTGCAATCCGGGCACAGGGGGCGGGAGGGCAGAATGTTAATAAAGTATCTTCTGCGATTCATCTACGCTTTGATATCAAGGCATCTTCACTCCCCGCACTTTATAAACAACGTTTATTAAAACTACGAGACCGGCGTATCAGTAAAGAGGGTGTGATTATTATCAAGGCACAGCAATTTCGCGCCCAGGAAAAAAATCGGGATGATGCCCTTGAGCGTTTACAGAAAATAATTAAGAGTACTATAGCTGTTAAAAAGGTAAGAAAACCGACCAAACTAAGCAAAGGGTCGAAAAAAAGACGACTAGATAACAAAACACGACGGGGAAAGACAAAGGCGCTGCGAGGCAGGGTTTCTGAATAATACTGAAACTCGAGCCTTAAAAGAAAAGAAGCAACCAAAAGAGAAAGATAATTTTAAAACAAATTAAAATTATCCATGTAGAGATATCGATACTGGCGGCATATACTTAGCCTGCAGCGAACAATCCTCAAAACCCGAATATTGCAAATTTTCTCAAAGCAGGAATAGATATGACACTAAGAATCAACGATATAGCCCCCGACTTTACAGCCGAAACCACACAGGGAGAGATCAGCTTCCACGCATGGCTCGGAGATAGCTGGGGAATTTTATTCTCTCACCCGAAGGACTTCACGCCGGTGTGCACCACAGAGCTGGGATATATGGCAGGACTGATGCCAGAATTTGAGAAAAGGAATTGTAAAGTTATCGGCTTAAGTATTGATCCGATAGACGACCATGAGGCATGGGCCAAGGACATCGAAGAGACCCAGGGCCATGCGGTCAACTTTCCTATCATTGGTGATAAAGACTTAGCCGTAGCAAAAGCCTACAACATGTTTCCGACTGACATCACCGGATCTGCCGAAGGCCGTACAGCAGCCACCAATGCCACTGTCCGCTCAGTGTTTATTATTAATCCTGACAAAAAGATCAATCTGATGATGACCTACCCGATGACCACCGGACGTAACTTTGATGAAATCTTGCGGGTGCTGGATTCCATGCAACTCACGGCCAAACATCAGGTCGCCACACCCGTGAACTGGAAAAATGGGGAAGATGTGATTATTGTCCCAACAGTTTCTGACGAAGAAGCCGAGAAAAAATATCCAGAGGGATTCAAAAAAATAAAGCCTTACCTGCGTACCGTGAAACAGCCTGAGTAAGCCTGAACAAAACCGCCAGGCAAGAGTAATTAATTAATATAGCGAGATTGTTCCCGCTACTAGACGACTAAAAACAAATCAGCCCCTTTAACGCTTAAAGCACAACGTTAAATCATACCTCTCCGTTATAAGCTGAGTAATATTGCTTAAGTTCGTTCAATGTATCTTCAAGTGTGAACGATACTAAAGTTGCGTTGCAATCGAGATTCGTTAGTGCACTGAGATTTGCATCTTTTTCACCTGCCGCACGTAGTCTTTTTGAGAAATCATTATTAACGTTACTAATTTCCGCGTAGATTTTTTCAAAGTCACTCAGATTAATGTTTATAGAATTAGATTCAGTATTTTTATTGAATAAATATTGCGCCAAGATATACATACTTAATGATCTGATAGATGTTTCTAAAGGCGATGAAAAGGGCAAATGAAATCGAGCCATTGGTCTCAGATGATCCAATACAGGGCATCCGCTGGTGGCCATTATTACTCCCATCAGGGAACTCAGCGCTTCTTCAATAGTTGTTCTCTTTTTGTACGTCCTATCTTCTGTTGTAACCGAAACGAAAACGCTCTCATGCGAGACTACTGCGTTAAATTTTTCAGTAAGATTAGTTAGATTAAGGGCAACGGGGCAATAGTTGTTGTCATTTTCTGACAGCGGGCAATTTGTACATTTATTGTAAGAGAGCTTGGCCCAATCAGGAGCGTCATTTATTTCGCTATTTACAAAATCAAGTGTTTCTCTGTCCAATTGAAGTGAAAATGTTTTATCTATTCCATTATCAAAATTAAAACAGTATGTAATGATTATGGGATCATTCATTTGGATATGGTTCCTCCCTCAAGCGACAATAAACAGGAATACTCTATCTCATACAGAAGTAAAACAGTTGCGCTAAAATAATTCAAGAAAGATATTCGTGTCCCCCGAATTAATCATAGACAGGCACTATATTTTCTATCATCAACTGTAACTGGCGACGGCCTCGAAATTCATTGATATCCAGACGATAAACGGTATGAACTCGTTCCGGTTTTTTCGACCAGGCTTCGTCAGTGAAATTAAATGCTATCGCGTCGATTATCTTTCCTTTGGCATGCACACGTAATTGTAACTTTAGGTGTTTCTCACCAACGATTCGACTATCGATCAGTTGAAACTCTCCATCAAATTGCGGCTCAGGAAACCCCTGGCCCCATGGACCTGCTTTTCGAATGTCGTTGGCTAATCCGAAGGTAATCTCTTTGGCTGTGAGTTCTCCATCCGAATGCAAACTGCCGTTGAGATCTTCTGCTGTCACAAATCGTTTTAGAACCTGATCAAATGCCTGCTTGAATACTTCAAAATCTGATTCTTTAATGCTTAATCCTGCGGCCATGGCATGACCACCAAATTTATCAATCAAACCGGGATGTTGTCCGGCAATGGTATCCAGCACGTCTCGGATATGCACACATGAAATTGAACGT
>CAZDFI010000025.1:4050-20653 GCA_964504725.1 uncultured Enterobacteriaceae bacterium | reverse complement strand
TCTTTATCTTTGGCAAACGCAATCACCGGACGATGTAGTTTGTCTTTTATCCTTGATGCAAGAATACCGATAACACCTTGATGCCAGTCTTCATTAAATAAACAGACCCCCAATGGCATTTCCGCTTCATCCAGCTCAAGTTCAGTGATATCGATTAAAGCCTGTTCCTGCATTTCATCCTGAATTTCACGCCTTTCTTTATTTAACTCATCCAGTCTCACCGCCATATTTCTGGCTTGCACCTCATCACCACTCAGTAAGCATTCAATGCCTAATGACATATCACTTAATCGTCCAGCCGCATTTAACCTGGGACCCACAGCGAACCCCATATCCTGTGCCGTAACTCTTTCCAGCGTTCGGTTTGCAGCCAGTAATAATGCCTTGATCCCGGGACGACATTTACCTGACCGAATACGCGCCAACCCTTGCGAAACAAGTAAGCGATTGTTCCGATCCATGGGCACAACATCTGCCACTGTGCCCAGAGCCACCAGATCCAGTAATTTTGCCAGGTTTGGTTCTATCAGTTTTTGCTCATGAAACCAGTTCTGTTCTCGAAAGTGAGCTCTAAGCGCAACCAGGATATAAAACATGACGCCGACACCCGCCAACATTTTGCTGGGAAATTTATCTCCAGCCTGGTTCGGATTAACAATGGCGTTGGCATTGGGTAATTCTTTACCGGGAAGATGATGATCAGTAATTAGCACATCAATGCCTTTATCTCGTGCGCGCTGCACACCTTCCACACTGGAAATTCCATTGTCCACAGTAACAATAAGATCAGGTTGCATATCTGCGGCAACTTCGACAATCTCTGGACTTAAACCGTAACCAAACTCAAAACGATTTGGCACCACATAGACCACATCCGTCGCACCCATCTGCCTTAATCCTTGCAAACCGACAACACAACTTGTGGCACCATCGGCATCAAAATCTGCAACGATCAATATTCTTTTATTGTCTTTAATCGCATCCGCCAATAATGCGACGGCTTCCTGAATATTACTCAAGGATTCAAAAGGTAATAGGTTCTGTAGCGAGTAATTAAGATCATCAACCGATTTGATATCTCTGGCTGCATAGATCCGCTTTAAAACGGGATGAATATCGTTAGGTAAATTAATTTCTTCAGAGAGAATTCGTCGCTTGATTACTGGAGGCATGATCTCTTCTTTAATTCAATAGTTGTTTAATAAAGACTTTGATGAATCATTTTTTAACATTCGTTTTTCAACGATAATCACATAGTGATTTTTTTCGTCTCCAGAATTTCTGGAATGAGGTTTTTTTGACGGTTAATTTTTTCTCCCCAGTGAATAATGTAAATACATCCAATTCGTTCTGTTTGATTAATTTTTCAACCCTGGCAAACCATTCTTCTTCAAGATAAGCAATAAAATCCTGCCAGCCTTCATAGTTGAAATATTGTTGATGGCGAAGTCCGAAGGAGATAACCACCAGTATATTATCCTGTTCCCCACACTGACCGACTAGCGCCTCAATTGAGTCTGGTAACTCCCTATAGGGTATTTCAGTAAGAATGGATAATCCTTGTGTCGTTACTTCATCAGCAAACACACTTGACCAAATCTGTCTGGAAGCCCTGGGTGATTCAGGTAATTCACCAGCGCCCCACATCCATACACCGTTCACTGGCCATTCACCGCGCTGCTCCCGTTCGCTGTTCAACGGGCACTGATGTAAATTCATCTGGGCTTCATTAGAAAGTTGATCCCACAATATCTTTTCTTTACCGATGGGTAGATGATTGTGAATATCATTGCCGACGACTTCATGTATCGGTGTCGACTTTATCTCAGGCAGATACTTTAATTTTATATACCATCGATTGTTCGTCGGCGCTTCTAACTCAATATCCCTCGAAGTAAATACTGGTTGTAAATCTGCAGCAAGAATTAGCGCTTCATGCTTTTCAAGATCGAATGCGGACTCATCTAAAAGCACAACAGCCTCGCGCTCAGGACGAAGGTGCACCGGATCAGCTCGCATCCAGACACCTTCAAGATCATGATCATCATCGACGAGGCGTGTAACTGCTGCTACAGGATAGTCCTGTTTATATTCTGGAAATCCGAATAGTTGAAATAAAGTGGGGATGAATCCTGTGTACTGAATATTTTTAGACGTGCCAAACCTGAAAAGCTTTCCTATTGAAGGAACATCCGGTGTGAAATCCGAAAGCGTCTCGCTGTCTGGACCAAATAGCCCGGGAACGAATAATGTCAGCTTACGCATTCGATGATAAGTGAAGTGTTAAACGTGAATAGTGAAGCGTATTTAATGTGTTCATTTCACTTTTCACACTTAACTCTTCACCTCAAGAACATTACATATTATCCAGAATGGCTTTTTTAACTTGGGCCATCTCAGCGTCAATCTTTACTACTGGCGCTGTACTTTGCGCAATCGCAGTATCAGGATCTTTCAGACCATGTCCCGTTAAAGTACAAACAACGGTACTGCCTTCAGGGATTTTTCCTGAGTTAATATCACGCATTGCACCGGCGAGCGATGTAGCTGAAGCAGGTTCACAAAAAATGCCTTCATTTTCTGCCAGAAGTTTTTGCGCCGCCAAAATTTCTTCATCCTGACATTCATCAAACCAGCCACCGGATTCCTTATTCACAATCCATGCATTATCCCAGGATTGCGGATGTCCAATACGAATGGCTGTGGCAACAGTTTCCGGATTATCAACCATTTCACCGCGCATAAACGGCGCAGAACCACTGGCCTGATACCCTACCATCTTTGGTTTGGGACCTGAAAGCGGGCCACCGGCATAACGACAATGCCCATCACACAAACTACAGGCATCCGTGACATGCCCACAGTCGTCTGCTGCGTATTCACTATAACCAATCCAGTGTGCAGTAATATTACCTGCGTTACCTACGGGTAAACAATGAAAATCCGGCGCTCTTTCCAGTTCTTCTACAATTTCAAATGCGGCCGTCTTCTGGCCTTGCAAACGAAAAGGGTTAATTGAATTCACTATGGTTACTGGTGCTTCACTGGCCACCTCTTTGACCAGGCGCATACCATCATCAAAGTTCCCTTTGACTTGAATTATGACAGCCCCTTCCATCATGGCTTGCGCTAACTTCCCCTGGGCAATCTTGCCATCAGGGATCAAAACAAAGGCGGTAATTCCCGCGCGGGCTGCATAGGCTGCGGCAGAGGCAGATGTATTGCCAGTGGATGCGCATATTATCGCTTTAGATCCTTCTTCGACTGCCTTGGTGACAGCCATGGTCATACCACGATCCTTGAAAGAACCTGTAGGATTCAGACCTTCATATTTCACATAGATGTCGACATCCTTGCCCAGTGAACGAGGAATATTATTTAATTTGATTAACGGCGTATTCCCTTCACCCAGACTAATAATGCGCGTGTCATCACTGACCGGTAAACGATCATGGTATCTTTCTATCAGTCCAGTGTAACGTTGACGGAAACTCATTATAAGACACCGTGAAATGTGAAACGTGAAACGTGAAGTGTATAAATTACTTTTCTCATCATTATAATTTCTTAATTAGATTTCTTAGCATACCTGTTTCATGACTGATTTTTACTTAAGCCCGTCATTCCCGCGAAGGCGGGAATCTAGTTAATACATAGTGCAATATTTAAGTATGGATTCCCGCTTTCGCGGGAATGACGATAGGAAAATTATTTATCCCTAACTCTTCACCTTTCACCCTTAACGCTTCACTTTAGTGTCTCCATACGGATACGCGTAATCTCACCATCAACCACATCCAGATTTTGAATCTTTGTGATGGCTTCATTCATATTTTTTTCCTGAACACGTTGTGTCAGAAAAATAATGGGCACATGACTTGCGCCTTCTTCAGGTTCTTTCTGCAAAATAGCTTCAATACTAATTCCTAAGTCCCCTAAAATTGCAGTCACTTCAGCCAACACGCCCGGACGGTCTATTGCCTGCATGCGTAAATAATAAGCCGTCTCAACTTCTTCCATAGGCAATACTGATATATCGGATAATTCATTAGGCTGGAATGCCAGATGCGGCACACGATTCTCAGGATCGCTGGTCAAGGCACGAACAATATCTACAACATCAGCAATCACAGCAGAAGCTGTCGGTTCCGAACCCGCGCCTGCGCCATAATATAATGTAGGACCGACTGCATCCCCTTTCACCAAAACGGCGTTCATCACGCCATCGACATTGGCAATCAATCGACGATGAGGGATCAATGTTGGATGCACACGCATCTCAATCCCGTTTTCTGTTTTGCGTGTAATCCCCAGATGTTTAATGCGGTAACCCAGTTCAGCTGCATGAACGACATCTTGTTGTTCTATATTTGCGATGCCTTCGATATATGTTTTATCAAATTGAAGGGGAATGCCAAAAGCGATCGACCCGATGATGGTTAATTTATGTGCAGCATCTATGCCTTCAACATCAAAACTGGGGTCAGCTTCTGCATAACCTAATTCCTGGGCTTCTTTTAATACATCGTCAAAATCCCTGCCATTCTCACTCATCTCCGTCAGGATAAAATTACCCGTGCCATTAATAATTCCGGCTGCCCATTGGATCTGGTTCGCGGCCAAACCTTCACGCATCGCTTTAATGATAGGAATACCACCTGCAACTGCTGCCTCAAATGCAACTGTTACACCCTTTGCTTGGGCCGCTGCAAAAATTTCGTTGCCGTGCATGGCGATCAATGCCTTATTTGCAGTAACAACATGCTTGCCATTTTCAATCGCTGCTAATACAAGTTCTTTCGCGGGCGAATAACCACCAATGAGTTCAATGACAATCTCGACTTCGGGATCATTAACAACAGCAAAGGCATCATCAGAAATTTTTGCAATGTTATCCAGACCGGTAATTGCGTCCGCATTGTATTCTTTTGCGGCGGCATGACTGATTTGAATTCCGCGTCCCGCTCGTCGTGCAATCTCTTCGGCATTGCGGCTCAATACACTGACGGTGCCGCCACCGACTGTGCCTAAACCCAACAAACCTACCTTGACTGGTTGCATATTCTATTTACTCCCGGATGCCGCTGAGGGGGCTTCCTCTTGCAACATCGCCTGGATGCCACGCATTGCTTTGTTTGTTCTTTCATCATCTTCAATCAAGGCGAAACGGACATATTTATCACCATAATCACCAAAACCTATACCAGGCGCGACAGCAATCTTTGCGTCCGTTAATAGTTTCTTGGAAAAATCCAGGGAACCCATATGCTGGAATTGTTCCGGAATAGGAGCCCAGACGAACATGGTGCCCTTAGGTTTCTCAACGCTCCAGCCCGCAGCATTCAGACCATCGCATAAAACGTCTCTTCTGTGTTGATACAAACTGCAAATATCGTTAACACATTGTTGATTTTCTTCCAGTGCTGTGACTGCTGCGACCTGAACAGGTGCGAACAAGCCATAGTCCAGATAAGACTTTAACCTTGTTAAGGCATTCACAAGCTTCTGATTACCCACCATAAAACCAACACGCCAGCCAGGCATATTGTAACTCTTGGATAATGAGAAAAATTCCACCGCGATATCTATGGCACCAGGCACTTCCAGTATCGAAGGTGCTTTATAGCCATCAAAAACGATATCTGCATATGCCAAATCCTGAACTACCCAGATACCATGTTCTTTAGCAATTTCAATGACACGTTCAAAGAATGCCAAATCAACACATTGAGCCGTTGGGTTACTTGGAAAATTAATCAATAACATCTTTGGTTTAGGCAGAGTATTCTTGATTGATCTTTCCAGTTCTTCAAAAAAATCAACATCAGATCCAATAGGTACGTGTAGTACATCAGCACCCGCAATAATAAATCCATAGGGATGTATCGGATATGAAGGGTTTGGCACCAATACAGTGTCACCTTTATCAACAACGGCCATCGCCAAATGCGCCAAACCTTCCTTGGAACCAATCGTGACTATCGCTTCTGTTTCAGGATCCAGGTCGATGTCATAGCGATTTTTGTACCAGTTACAAATAGCTTCACGTAAAGGTGTAATCCCACGCGATACAGAATAGCGATGCATCTCATCATGCTTTAATGCATCGATCATCTTTTCAACGATATGCGGCGGCGTTGGCTGGTCTGGATTACCCATGCCAAAATCGACAATATCCTCGCCCCGATGACGTGCTTCCAACTTCAGGTCGTTGACGATATTAAAGACGTATGGCGGTAACCGTTGTATTCTTGAAAATTCTTCGTTCAAATGACTATCCATCTCGTGCTTAAAAAAAACGTGAAAGTATACGACATATAAAGGGTAGAATCATACCTATAAAGGCCAATCACACAAGATTAATTATGACCAGAGTCGCATCAATTCAAATGATATCTACTGCAGATGTGGATCAAAATCTCGAATCTGCGTCTGAACTTATCACTCAAGCAGTCAATCAGGGGGCAAATTTTCTGCTTTTGCCTGAAAATTTCCCTCTCATGGGTCATGAGGAACACGATAAAGTCGCTATTCTCGAGCCTTTTGGACAAGGGCCGATACAGGATTTTCTCTCTGAACAGTCACAAAAACACGGGGTCTGGCTGATGGGGGGCACCATTCCCTTGCAGGCATCTGTCGTAGATAAAATTCGTGCCGCCTGCCTTCTATACGATCCTGAAGGTCGGTGCGCATTCAGATATGACAAGATGCATTTATTTGATGTGACTGTCGATGAAGATGCCGGAGAAAGCTATCAGGACTCCAATACCCTGGAAGCGGGCAATGAAATCGTGGTTGCCGAGACACCGTTTGGGAATATAGGCATGTCGGTCTGTTATGATCTACGCTTTCCTGAACTGTATCGCGCCATGCTCGAATATGATGTGAATATCATCACCGTACCCTCCGCATTCACGGCGACCACAGGAGTAGCACATTGGAAATCTTTGTTGCGTGCCCGCGCAATTGAGAACCTTTGTTATGTCATTGCCTCTAATCAGGGAGGACGACATATAAATGATCGCGAAACCTGGGGACATAGTATGATTATCGATCCCTGGGGAGAAATTCTCGATTGTGTTGAAAAAGGTCCGGGCTTTGCTATTGCAGATATTGATCTGGAAAAACAGAAAACCTTGCGCAGGAATTTCCCCTGCCTTGGTCATAGACAATTAAATTAATAGGCGCACTGGAATAAAAAACAAATGAGTAAATTATATGAGTAAGGCACTTGAAGTAGCCAAAACACATTTACTGGATAACAGTGGTCTGGATACCAACGATATTCAGAAGACGCTGGATCAGTTAATGGCTCACGATATTGATCATGCCGATCTCTACTTCGAATCAACTCGTGCAGAATCATGGGTACTGGAAGACAGCATCGTCAAGGAAGGTTCACACAGTATTGACCAGGGTGTTGGTGTCCGGGCAATCAGTGGTGAAAAAACCGGGTTTGCTTACTCGGATGAAATTGTATTACCGGCATTAACCAGCGCGGCGACGGCGGCACGTGCAATCGCACGCAGTGGCGGAGAAGGAACACTTCAAGCCTGGAAACAACAATCACAACTTTCCCTTTATCAGGCAATTGATCCACTGGCATCCATCAGCGCTGAACAAAAAGTCGAGTTACTTAAAAAGATTGATCATCGTGCAAGACAAAAAGATCATCGTGTGAAACAGGTCATGATAAGTTTAACCGGCCTGCATAACACCATTCTGGTTGCCGGCAGTGATGGTACATTTGCTGGTGATGTGCGCCCGCTTGTCAGATTGAACATCAATGTCATTGTTGAAGAAAACGGACGTTTTGAGAAAGGTGGTTCTGGTGGCGGTGGTCGTTTCGCCTATGAATACTTCCTTAATGAAGAACTCACTGATTCATATATTGATGAAGCCGTCTCACAAGCGTTGATCAACCTCGAGGCTGTCGCCGCACCTGCGGGCAGCATGACGGTGGTGCTCGGTTCCGGTTGGCCGGGTATTCTTTTGCACGAAGCCATTGGACACGGACTCGAAGGTGATTTTAATCGTAAAAAAACCTCCGCATTTTCCGGACGCATTGGACAACGTGTTGCCACCCCGGATGTCACCATAGTTGATGATGGCACAATCACCGATCGTCGCGGCTCGCTAAATATTGATGATGAAGGTACCAAGACTGAAAGTACGACCTTGATCGAACACGGTATATTGGTTAATTACATGCAAGACAAACAGAATGCGCGACTGATGGGCATGCGACCAACCGGCAACGGGCGACGGGAATCTTATGCGCATCTGCCCATGCCACGTATGACAAATACTTATATGCTCGCCGGCGAGGAGGATCCTGAAGATATTATTAAATCCGTAACAAAAGGTATCTATGCGGTGCAATTCGGCGGCGGACAGGTTGATATCACTAACGGCAAATTTGTCTTTAGTGCCAGCCAGGCTTATCTCATCGAAGACGGCAAAGTCACACGCCCTGTCAAAGGTGCTACTATCATCGGCAACGGCCCGGATGTTTTAACCAGAGTTTCCATGGTGGGTAACGACATGGCGCTGGATTCGGGGATTGGTACTTGTGGTAAAGATGGTCAGTCAGTCCCTGTCGGAGTTGGGCAACCGACCATGCGCATTGATGATCTGACCGTTGGCGGGACGTCCGCTTAAGAATTAGATAAGTATTTCAATAAAAAATTAAAAGCTCTTCAATTTTGATATTTTAAATCAGATTTACAACTGAAATCATTATTGTGATCTATAGTTATTACTCCAGAGAAGGCCTGATTAAAATAATTAACAAAATTTGGTGCCGTGGCTAACGAAATCCTCAATTCTATTGTTGAGATGACAGGCCAGCGTGATCTGGATTCACTGGATTATAGCCTGACAGCTACTTTAGCTGAATTAGTCCCTGCCCAACGTATTTCACTTAACAAATTTTTAAGTGATGATGATCATGACCAGATTGAAGAAGTCGTTCATCTTATTATTGATAAAGATTCAAAAAAAGAAACACGTTATGAATGGAATCCTGAATCTAGAATATTTACAGCAGATGATCATATTAAACAGTGTTTAGATACGCTAAAACCAGTCAGGTATAAAGAAAAAGGGTTGATGTGTTTGATTGTACCAATTTTATCAGGCAGTAAAAGTATTGGTGTTTTGTCTATTGAGAGCACACAGGAATTGGCAGATTTTGAAACACTGATAGACAGTCTTACCAGGATTTATGGCAATTATTTATATATTCTAAATGAAAGTGAGCGTGATAAATTAACTGGACTATTTAATCGACGCACCTTTGATAACAAACTTATGCGTTTGCTTAAAACGCAACATGAAAAACAAGAAAAGTACGCCATCTCAAAGAATATTGATGAAAAGAGAAAACATATAGATACTTCATCTGCATGGTTAGCGATGCTGGATATCGATAATTTTAAAGTTGTCAATGACACATTTGGTCATCTTTATGGGGATGAAGTTATATTGCTTGTCTCACAAAAGATGAAGGAATGTTTACGAAATACTGATCTGTTATTTCGTTTTGGTGGTGAAGAATTTGTTCTTGTTATTGAGCCTGTAAATGCTGACGAGGCCCATACACTTTTGGATAACTTCCGCAAGGTAATTGCAAATCATAACTTTCCGCAAATTGGACAAGTCACAATCAGTATTGGTTATACCATGATAAGAGAAAATGACTATCCACCTGCTACTATAAATCTTGCCGATAAAGCACTTTATTATGCCAAGGAACATGGCAAGAATTGCGTTTACAATTATGAATCACTTGTCGCAGATGGCGAGTTACTGACTCAGAAAAAAAGTGGCGCGATTGATCTATTCTAGATTTGATCTATTCATGGTTTGATCCATTTTGTTTTTTTATTGAATTCGCTTAATCCTTTACGAAAACACAGGCAATTATCATTGCCAAAAAAGCTGAGACAGATGCAATAGTAAAACATGTGGTTGCACCCAAAGATTCCCAACCATACCCCGTTAATAAACTACCAATGGCGAAACCTGCACCGAAACTTACGCTGCTGTACAAACCCTGTCCCCTTCCTTGCAACTTACCTCTGAAATATTTGTGCACATATTGAATTGCAACTGCGTGACACATGCCAAAGGTGGCCGCATGCAATAACTGCGCGAACCCGAGCAAGACCAGGTTATTGACGAAGAAACCAATAAATAACCAGCGAACACCTGCCATGAACAAACTAAACAGGAATAATTTTCGTAACCCAAAAATTACAATCAAGCGATGCATAAACAGAAACAACACAACTTCAGCAATCACACCAAGCGCCCACATTTGTCCAATGAATGATCTTGAATAACCGTAATCTTCCAGATAAATAGAGTAGAAGGTGTAATAAGGTCCATGACTTGCGAGCATCAAAAAACAGGCGAAGAGTAAGGCAATGACCTTGGGTTTACTGAGAATTATTTTTAGCGATTCATGTGAATCGTCATGATGCTCTGCTGGTATTTCAGGTATCGACAAAGTAAGTAGCCATACTAATACCATTGACAGGAGGAGGATGAGTGGCACATAACTGATACTGAGAGATTCGAAGACAATGCCAAGGCTCCAGACAATAATAATGAAACCCACAGAGCCCCATAAACGAATGATGGTATAGGCATGGGATGATTCGCCAAGGGAGGACAAGGTTGCTGCTTCTACCTGAGGTAAGGAGGCGCTCCAGAAGATTGCGAACAAAAACATAATGAACGCAAGTGCCCAGAAATCTTTGACGAATAACACAGCAATAAAAGTTAATGCCGAGAATAAAGAAGCGAACTGAATAATGCGCATGCGCTGAGCTGTGTGATCAACCACCCAACCCCATAAATAGGTCGAGAAAATCTTGGTACCCACAACAATGGCCGAGATGATGCCTATTTGTTCTGCATTGAAGTGAATCGACTTGAGATACAAGGACCAGTACGGCATGTAAATGCCGACTGTGACGAAGAACAGAAAATAATAACCGGACAGACGCCAATATGGCACGCCCAGGGCTTTGATCATTCTTTAGCTGATGCAGGTATAACTGGGGTTATTGATTGCACATCCGCATTTTGACCACGATGGCGTAAGACATGATCCATAATCACAAGTGCCAACATGGCTTCTGCGATAGGTGTTGCACGAATACCAACGCATGGATCGTGACGACCCGTTGTTTTTACTTCATTAGCCTCACCTCGCACATTGACCGTTTTCCCGGGTAATCGAATGCTGGATGTCGGCTTTAATGCCATACTCACCAGTACCTCCTGTCCTGAAGATATACCGCCCAGTACGCCGCCCGCATGGTTACCAATAAATCCTTCTGGCGTTATCTCATCACGATGTTCCGTGCCTTTCTCATTGACACTGTTAAAACCAGCACCGATCTCCACAGCCTTCACTGCATTGATACTCATCATGGCCTTGGCAATATCAGCATCGAAACGATCAAAAACAGGTTCACCTAAACCGGGAGGTACATTTTCTGCGACAACATTAATACGTGCGCCAATAGAGTCGCCCTCTTTACGCAAAGCATCCATATATTTGTCTAGTTCTTCCACTTTACTGGCATCGGGACAAAAGAATGTATTATTTTCAACTTCATCCCAATCCTTGAATTCAATTTCGATCGGTCCAATTTGTGAAAGGTAACCACGCATATTGATGCCGAATTTTTCTTTTAAATATTTTTTCGCAATACCACCGGCAGCAACACGCATACAGGTCTCGCGTGCGGAAGCACGCCCGCCTCCACGGTGATCTCTTATTCCGTATTTTTGCTGATAGGTATAATCAGCATGACCAGGACGAAATAATTCTTCTATTTTTGAATAGTCTTTAGTTTTTTGATCAGTGTTGTCTATTAAAAGCCCAATCGGCGTCCCCGTAGTGACACCTTCGAATACGCCAGAAATAATACGCACAAGATCTGTTTCTTTACGCTGAGTCACATGACGCGACTTGCCGGGCTTACGTCGATCCAGATCGTGCTGTAGATCTGCTTCACTGAGTTCCATCCCTGGCGGACAACCGTCAACAATGCACGCATATCCCTCGCCATGACTTTCGCCACAGGTGGTAATAGTGAATAATTTTCCGAATGTGTTGCCTGACATGGGCGATTATTGTACTGGATTCCAGCCTGCGCGGGAATGACGAGTTAATGAGACAACAGTAATTGTTTATTTGTTCTTTTGCTTCTCTTGTTCATACACATTAATAAAACCATCGACATTCGGCATCTTCACTTGCGTCAATGTTTCTTTATTGAGCACGGTATCTTCATCAACGATGCCATTCAGATAAAGCAGATAAGCCGTCAAGGCATAGCTCTCATCATCGCTCAATGAACCCGGTGCTGTCATAGGCATACTACGGCGTGTAAAATCAAATAAAGTCGTGGCATAGGGCCATAAGGTTCCAATCGTTTTTTCTGGCCATTCACCGGTCAAGCCCATTTCAGCACCTGCCAATGGTTCGGCACTGCCCCCGAGGCCACTGGCGCCATGACAAACGATACACCTGGATTGATATATTGATGCTCCCTGCGCGACACTCCCTGATCCACCGGGCAAACCTTTACCATCAGGGAACACATTGATAGACAGGGCAGCAACTTCCTCAGACGTAGCAGGCTGACCAAGGCCTGGTCCTTCAGGAACGGAACCTTTCTGATTGTCTTTGCCAATAGCGAGAACGCTACCAATCAGCATCAATATCAATACTGCCAGAATTGCTTTTATCTTCTTCTGCCTTATATACATGTCTTACAAACCCATCGTCTTCAACTGCCAGCGTCACAATTGCATTGTAATGAAAATATCCATGACGCCCCCGGTTGGCCACTAACTCGTCACGCTCTGGTTGGACATAACCGGTTTCATCTGTCACCCGACTTTTTAAGTGAGCGGGTTTGCCATCCCATCGCCAGGGCATTCTAAATCGGGTAAATGCCTTTGAAATAACTGGCCCATCCAGCGCTGCCACTGCCCATGTTTCTCCATTGTCTGCTGATACTTCTACTTTTTTAACCTTGCCTCGACCACTCCAGGCAAGACCCGTGATCTGAAATAATCCAGGTTCAGGAATTGAAGTGCCTGACACGGGCGATGTAATCACCGACTTGGCATCCATTTCCAGTGTGAACATGCGCGACTTACCAGATGGCAATAATTCTGTATATTTTGAAGTTTCGTTACGTGCCATCACCGGTTGATCCGAGAGTTCTATCCTTCTAACCCACTTCACGTTGAGCACACCTTCCCAACCAGGCAACAGTAAGCGCATTGGATAACCGTTTTCTGGACGCAACCTTTCGCCATTTTGAAATAAGGCCAACATTCCATCGTCCATTGCCTTCTCTAAAGGAACACTCATGTTCATTGCAAAGGCATCTGCTCCCTCAGCAATCAACCACTTTGCGTTCTTTTTAACACCCACTTCACTTAATAATGTTGACAATGGTATCCCTGCCCAGTTACTGCACGAAACCAAACCATGTGAATATCCCACTGGAGATTTCGACGCGTTTTTATTCCAGGATGAATTACTATTGCCTCCACATTCGATAAAACAGGTTTGTGAACGCCGCGGATAACGCATCAAGTCATTGATGCTGAAAAACAGTTCTTTCTCAACTAATCCATGAATCAATAATTTATGATGTTTCGGATCTATCTGCGGTACGCCGTTGTGATGTCTTTCGTAATGCAAACCATTCGGCGTGATTGTTCCTTCCAGTTGATGCAGAGGCGACCACGAAGCACCGTTACCCTGAAGTACCGAATTCGCAGAAGGTAATCGAATAACCTTGTCTTCATGGGTTGATGGAACACCATAGGGTGAAAAGGGCCTCCCCGATTGACGCATCCACGACGGGCGTACAGGATCAATCTCTGCCTGATTTTCAACTCCCCTTGAAGCCTCAGCTATAACTGATGGTGCTACAGTGGCAGCCGCCGTGAAAGCTGAAAAGGTCAGACCTTTTTTCAAAAACAAACGCCTGTCCAGCAAACCATTGCCCGCGACTGGATCTAATGTCACTGGAAGCTCACTTTTATTTTTTGTTTTGCGCATTCATTAAACTACTCAGGGTTTACTTCAGGGTTTACTTCAGGGTTTGCTTCAGGGTTTGCTTCAGGGCTTACTTTGCAAATAAAATTTTTAAGATTATGCAGTTCATAAAATGAACCCTTTCAGTAGTGGAGGTTCTTTGTTGTCCTTATTCAGGTTGTGGAACATATCCGGGAATGTCGTTCAGATCAAAATCATCACATTGTTCTGATCCCAGATATTCATCAGCATATTTTTGATAGATCTTTCCCCACATAAAAACATCAAATAAATCCGGATCAATATGATCTCCCAATTTCATTCGTCCGAGAATAGTCAGTGCGACTGACAATGGCATACCCTTTTTATAAGGTCTGTCACCGGCAGTCAGTGCCTCAAATATATCCGCAATGCCCATCATTCTTGCCTGATCAGACATCTCTTCTCGCTTTAAGCCATTTGGATATCCAGTACCATCCATTTTTTCATGATGCCCCCCCGCATATTCAGTCAGATTTCTCAGATGTTTTGGCAAAGGTAAGGATTTAAGCATCTTAATAGTTACAACAATATGATTGTTGACGATCTCACGTTCCTCTGCATTAAGTGTTCCCCGAAAAATATTAAGATTATAAACCTCATCATCAGACAAAAAATTACTCTCGTTGCCTTCGATATCGTTTATTTTATATTGTGCTATTTTCTCCACGCGTTGTCGCAGTTCATCTGCCATAGCTTCTCCACCGATATTGCACATTCGAATGAATTCTCTATCGTCATCCAATTGCTTCAATTTTGATATCAGTTGTGCGTCAGGATTTACATCATCGTCTCTTATCGATTCAATTTTTCGTTTTAAAGCCGCAATCTCAGCATCGCGCTTGAGCACTTCAAAACGTGTATCAATCATTTCAATCCGATCAACGATAGTTTCCAGCTTGGTGGCTTTATCAACCACCTCTATTGGAGTGGTGATTTTTCCGCAATCATGCAAATAACCCGCCACGTTCAATTCATATTTGTCTGCCTCCGTCATGCTGAAATCCTTATGCGGACCATGATTAATATTGCAAGCCGCCTCGGCTAGCATATTGGTCAAAATAGGCACACGACGACAATGGCCTGCCGTGTACGGGGATTTTTCATCGATGGCACTGGCGATGAGTTCTATAAAAGAATCAAACAGTTCTTTCTGAGCTTCTATCAACTGCCTGTTTGTCATTGTGACCGCTGCCTGTGAAGCAAGTGATTCAACCAATTGCTGATCCACTGCCGAAAATTCCTTTATCTCTCCGGTCATTGAATCCATGGAATTAATCAATTGCAGCACACCAATGATTTCATTTTCATGATTTGTCATTGGCACGGTCAGGAAAGATTGCGATCGATACCCTGTTTTCTCATCAAAATGTCGTGTGCCAGCAAAATCAAACTCTTCGTTGCTATAGGCGTCTGGAATATTAATGGTTTCATTTTTCAGGACTGCACAGGCAGCGACATTATGGGTATTCGGTTTTCCATCCTCATTCACCAGTTTAACGGGATAGAAAGAGATTGGTTCACCTTTTGTACCACCCATATGTATTCCCAGAGAATCTGTGCGCACAATTTCGAACTTGAGGGTGTTTTCTTCAGTACGGAGATACAGTGTGCCACCATCTGCACTAGTCATGTCTTTGGCGTGCATCAATATCATCTCCAGGAGGCGACCATGATCTTTCTCCACAGAAAGCGCAATACCTACCGAATTCAGCTTTCTCAACAACTTTGGAAAATCTGATATTTCTTGATCCATTCCTCAGTCCCGAATGAAATTTACCCTAAATGGAATTCACAGACCTTAATTCTAGCCCATAACGGCAAACGAGACACAGTCTGAAATTTAAATTATGAAAAATATGCCTGGCTATGACTATAATTGTGCAAATATGGGTTCAAAATTTATGAAAAAGACACAGATTCTATTCATCATCTCATGCTCTATTTTAGGCCTTGTGCCTATGCTATATGCCGCTGAAGATACTGAAACACCGAAATATACTGAGGAACAACTTCAAAAACTAAAAACCGCTGAAGAAAAATACAAGGACAATCCACAGATTATGAATATGATCAACAAACTCAAGGAAAACTCGGGGATCACCGATTCAGTTGTGGAGGAAAAAGAATCGGGGCCACCGCCTGTCATGGCGCACGGCGAAATCATTACACAAGGCTCTCATCAACAAGCTAAGAAGGCTATCAGGAACAAAGATTGGGAAACTGCAATAGCAAATTACAAAGTACTGGCAGAAGAAGGCGACACCGAGGCCAGCTTGGAACTTGGAAATATTTATGAACTGCAAGGAAACACCGGGGCCGCCTATACCGCCTATAAACGAGCAGCAGAATCGGAAGATAACGATCGTATAAGCAATATTGCAGCAAAAAGAATTAAATGGTTTGATAGAAAAGGGCTAACGGGTGATGAGGAAACTGACCAGGCAAACCAGTTGATGGAAGAATCATCCCAAATATCCGGGA
>CAZDFI010000025.1:0-4040 GCA_964504725.1 uncultured Enterobacteriaceae bacterium | reverse complement strand
AAAAATACAAATTCATTACAGTACAAACCCGTCACTGCTTCTCCACAACTCGGCGCCAACCCGCCGATAAAACCTGTTTACCATATTCAGCCCATCAAACCGAGGGTAGTCAATGTCACGCTGGAAAGAATCAGTAACATTCAGCACTTTAAACCCGAAAAATTTCACCGAATTCCTAAAAGTTAGGGTGATCTCTTCCCTGGGATCAATTCTGGTATGACCTGATTATCTTTCGACCTTTTCTGATGAATCGAGTGCTATAAACATATTATTTAGCCTGTGTACAAAACCAGCAGGGTCATCAAGTTGACCACCTTCACTCAGCAGTGCCTGATCAAAAAGGATATGTGACCAGTCGTCAAATTGTTCGCCTTCAGCCTCAGCCAATTTTATCACCACCGGGTGTTCAGTATTGACTTCCAGAATCGGTTTACTCTGAGGCACCGCCTGGCCAGATGCCTTTAATATTCGTTCAAGATTGAGTCCCATGTCATGCTCATCCGCGACCAGACAAGCCGGTGACTGGGTAAGGCGATTGGTGACGCGAACATCCTTCACTTTTGACTCTAATGCTTTCTTAATCTTCTCAATCAACTCGCCAGATTCCTTGTCACTCTCCTTCCTGGAATCCTTATCTTTTTCTTCATCAAGTTTGCCTAGATTCAGCTCGCCCTTGGTGACTGACTGTAATTGTTTGCCATCAAACTCTGTCAGATGTGTGGTCAACCATTCATCAATAGGATCATTTAATAGCAGCACTTCAATGCCTTTCTTGCGGAATATTTCAAGATGAGGACTGTTTTTTGCGGTTGAAAAATTGTCGGCAATCACATAATAAATTACCTTCTGATCTTCGGACATGCGTTCAATATAGTCAGCAAGTGAAACTGTTTGTTCTTCTTTATCTTCATGCGTTGATGAAAAACGGAATAAGCTGGCTAAATCTTCTTTTCTCTCCGTTTCTTCAATCACGCCTTCTTTCATGACACGACCAAATGCTTCCCAGAATTTCGCGTATTTCTTAGGCTCCTTTTTTGCCATCCTGGCAAGTAGATCCAGAATCTTCCTGGTCGTGCCTGATCGAATCGAATCTATGGATTTGTTCCGTTGTAGAATTTCTCTTGAGACATTTAAAGGCAAATCATCGGAATCGACGACACCACGAATAAATCGCAAGTAGGAAGGTACCAACTGCTCGGCATCATCCATAATAAAAACACGCCTTACGTAAAGCTTTATCCCATGTCGCTGTTGTCTATCCCAAAGATCAAATGGCGCACGCGAGGGGATGTATAGCAGACTGCTATACTCCAATTTGCCTTCGACTTTAGTGTGCACATAAGCAAGCGGGTCTTCAAAGTCATGTCCGACATGTTTGTAAAATTCATTATATTCCTCTTCCTTGATATCTTTCTTATTACGTGTCCATAGGGCCGTCGCACTGTTAACTGTTTCATCAGCAGTGACTAATTTCTCAGATATTTTCTTCTCGTCCTTGTGTTCTTCATCAGGAGCTGGTGCAGCTGAATCTAGTCTGGTGGTCTCTTCGCTTGGCATAATAATGGGCAGCGAAATATGGTCAGAATATTTTTTGATGATGTTACGCAGCCTGAAACCATCCAGAAATTCGGTTGCGTCGTCCCTGAGATAGAGCACAACTTTAGTTCCGCGTTTGGGTCTGTCCACGGTTTCGATGGTGTAATCGCTGGTCCCATCGGAAGTCCATCTCACACCTTCCGCTCTCGGTGCACCTGCCCTGCGTGTGGTCACTTCGACTTTTTCAGCAACAATAAACGATGAATAAAAACCCACCCCAAATTGGCCGATCATTTGGCTATCCTTGCTTTGATCGCCAGTCAGTGAATTAAAAAATTCCTGGGTGCCGGATTTAGCGATGGTGCCCAGATGTTCAATCACTTCTTCACGTGACATGCCAATGCCATTATCCAACACAGTAATTGTTTTATTGTCTTTGTTATATTCAACCCTGATCTTTAAATCGGCATCCTCTTCATAAAGGCTGTCATCCCTGAGTGCTTCAAAGCGCAACATGTCTGATGCATCTGAGGCATTTGAGATCAGCTCTCTCAAAAATATTTCTTTGTCGCTATAAAGCGAATGAATCATCAAATCCAGTAATTGCTGTACCTCTGTCTGGAACCCAAGCGTTTCTTTTTGTGCTTCAACACCCATCAGCTTTTTTTCACCTCATAAAAATATTCTTGAATTACAAGATGTGGGGGGATAATTCTTTTTTTCAAGGGGCAATCTTTGATTAGGGGCCAGTTCAAATTTAGACACTAACTAAATATAAAAAAACCAGGCCAATTACTGAAATTATGGGATTGCCTAATAGCATTTTAGCGTCCATAATTATAGTGTATTAACACTACGATCTATTATGCGCAGGATATTATCATTTGAATTAGCATCATTTACAACATAACTAGCCGAGGAAAAATCCCGTGAAAAAACAGTTAAAACAGTTAGGTCAGGGAATGACGGAATATATCATTATCGTGGCACTAATCGCGATCGCCGCGATCGCCGTTTATTCCATTTTTGGTGATGTCATCAGAGAACAGGTCGGTGGTATGGCACAGGAACTGGCGGGAACGGATTCAACCCAGGATGCAACCGCTGCCGCCGCAACGGCTGATCAGGCAGCAACTGCTGCTGGACTTGGCGACTATACTGATATTGAAAAATAAGCGGAGTTATTACTAGCACCGCAAATACACAGATCCATGCCGATATTGGTATGGATCGCGGCAGAAATGTGTAGTCACCTCACTTAAATTATCAACCTGTTTGTTGTGCGACCAGGCTAGTACTCCATAACATGCTAAGAAGACTATCACCACGAGAGCAGCAATTCGGCCAGGCTATGGTCTTTGTTGTGCTGTTCCTGGGGGTAGTCACACTGTCACTGGTCTTCCTCTATAAGGCGGGCAAGATCACCAGTGAAAAAATGCAACTGCAAAATGCCGCAGATGCCGCAGCCTATAGTGTCTCTCTCACAGAGGCCCGTGACCTCAACTTCATGGCCTATACCAACCGGGCAATGGTGGCCAACGAAGTCGCGATTGGTCAGTTGGTCGGTATGGCCTCCTGGGCAACGCACTGGCAATCATTCGGCAGCTATCTCCTTGCCTACCACCGAGTATTCATACAACCACTGATCTCTGCTGCAAGTCTCGGTACGGCGACAGGACCCGTGGAAACTGTTTTCCAGTCGGTGGCGAAGATTGGCTTTATGGTTCCGGGAAAGTTTTTTTACAAGGTGTTCAAGGCCATTGGCAATATTGGTGCAACCGTGCTGCACAATATCAACAAGGTCTATGGCGTCGTACAAACTGGCTACCACTATGCCAGCATTCTCTACGGAATCAGTGCCTATATTGATGTCGTTGAAGATAATGCGCCCAATGCCAAAATATCTGATTTCGGCATGTTGTCACTCATCGCACACACCTTGACTTACGTAGATATTATTCCCGGTTATGATAGTTTTATCAAAACCTATAAACCAGCTAGATCCGGGACTAAAACGACTAAAACGAAGAAAAACCCTAAACTGCCTAAAAAGAAAGCTGCTCAAAATGACACGACACCTGATCCTCCACCACCACCACCCAGCTCAAATTCGGTGGGGATGGAGCGCTTTGCCGCAGTGGTCAGTGGCTCCAAAGATGAATTTTCCCGGCACCGTGGCTGGACACTGCCCCTGAAAATCCCCCCTGTCTTTCCCATCAATATAGACTACACATGCACGAGTAACTGCCCAGACGGCAGTTCGAAAAAAAGGTTTGAGCTCGATATCGGCATAGGGGATTTGTTTTTCGAACTGCTTTTCACGTTTGAGCTTAATCTGGAAAGAGAAGGAGGCAGTGAATTACGTTATATCGGTAGTGAGGCCTTTGGGCAAAATTTTAACTGGTCTGCTGCGGATACAACAGAATTGGCGCTGAGGTTAATATTTGAAATTGAAATCGGATTTGAGCCTGCTGCGGGCCCGACTATCTCGGCTGGCATTGGCA
>CAZDFI010000024.1:9004-29243 GCA_964504725.1 uncultured Enterobacteriaceae bacterium | reverse complement strand
TTGTCGCTGGCTCTCACAGTCGTCTTCCTGCTCACCGTTTACCTGCTTTTCCTTCCGCCGCGAGTTTCGTTAAGCAGCTTCTGGCAGACCACTCTTCCGGCCAAGGTCTATCTGCATCCGTCGTCTCGTATCGACTACATCTGTCTATTTGTCTATCCGGCTCTGCTGACCCTGTTGTCTTATGGCGGTGTTGAGCTGGTTTCCAAATGGCAGGTAAGCACACCGGTCGTGCAATCGTTGCACGACTTAGGCAGTCTGGGTATCGTGGTACCAGAGCATGTTGTTCTGACCGGTATCGTGTTTGTCGTTGGGGCTATCATCGGAGATTTCTCACAATTTGCCGTGCACGTTCTCTACCACAAAATTCCTGCATTGTGGGAGTTTCACAAAGCACATCACAGTGCAATAGTCCTGACACCCTTCACCGGAGTCCGGGATCATCCCGTCATATTTGTCATCGACACGTTCGCCTACGTTGGTCTTGTGGGTTTGTACGTGGGAGTGCTTGAGTGGATTGACCCGACCATCATGGAACGGGTTTACCTTTGGCAGGCGTCGGCAATTGCGTTTCAGTTGTACTTCCTGGGATTTCTGACAAGCCATTATCATCTGCCTGTGAGTTTCGGGATATTTAACAGGGTTCTCGTTAGTCCGGCGTATCACATGGTTCACCATGTCAACCATCCTGACTTCTACGATAAGAACTTTGGTCACATTTTCAGCTTCTGGGATCGGCTGTTCGGCACCGACGCGGCACCAATAACCGACACTAACGGTTTGGTACTTGGATTATCCCCGGATGAAATGCACCGCTACGACGGTGTGATCAAACTACACCTGGTGCCGTTCCTCGGTCTTTACCGGCTAGCAAAGAAAAACCTGGAAGGGATGCTGAAGAGCAGTGCGGGACGGGCGACGAAAATGAGTCTCTTCGCTGATCATCTATTTTCAATATTGAGCAAACCTTCTAATTAGAAGTTTTGAACGTCTGCTTTCCAGCTATTCTGTTGAAAAACTCGACTATTTAAAGATACTGAATTTCGACCAAGAGTCATTCACTTTGGAAATGCCACCCATTTATCAGGTGTAGCTGTAGCAGAGGATCCAGAGCGAGATTTTAAGTATTTTATGTACCCCACCGTATCTAATAGAATTTAAATCACTTAAACGGCTTTAATTTATTTATCCTCTCACAAAACGGAGTTTTTCAACAGAATACAGCGAAAACGGGCATTCACGCAATATATTATTCATCTATATGCTCGGCTTTATGATCAAAAGAAACGCCAGCATTTTTCTATCTACAAAGTATCGACACATTCCTGAGCATTCGCCTTGATACCGATAAACATAGGATTACTTGATCTATGTCAATTTCTTTCTGTGTGACTCTATTAGTCTTATAGATTTTGCATATACAGGTTAAATAGCCGTAAGGAGTGCGTGATGTATCTTTTGACGTTAGTAATAGCAGCTTCTTTGATGTTGACGGTAGCTATCTTGATTATCGGTATGAGTTCGTTGTACCAGGGCGGTGAATTTGATAAAAAGAGCTGTGAACAATTGATGTTTGCCCGGGGGGGAATGCAGAGGATTTTATTCATACTGCTATTTGTTTACATACTGCTATTTGTTGCTCTTTATCTTGCTAATATATAAAGCGATTACTACAAGATAATCAATCATTACTTCTTTCTGTACGTTCGCTTTCAGTATTGAGCGGACATTCAAGATGAGAATCTAAACCAACCGATCACTAAACCGCATAAACATCCGATACAACATCGGAATCACAAACAAGGTCAACACAGTTGAAAACGCCAGACCCCAAACAATCGCAGTCGCCACTGGCCCCCATATTAAAGAATGACCCGCCAAACCAGTTGCCAGTGAAAACAAACCCGCAATGGTTGTCAGTGATGTAATCAAAACAGGAATCACTCTTCTTCTTGCTGCGTATACCGTGGCGTGTAATAAACTCATGCCGTTTTCCAGGCGCGCATTGGCTGCAGAGATCAACACAATTGCGGCATTCACAGATATCCCTGCCAAGGCAACCACACCGTATAAAGTATATAAACTGAGTGGATTACCCGTGACTAATAAACCCATCACCACACCAGTAAAGGCCAGCGGTATGGTGACCAGTATCATCAAAGGCTGGAAGTAACTTCTGAATTGCGTGCCAAGTATGATGTACATGACACCGATACCAAAGAGGAACAGGATAAGCAATGAATCCAGACTTGTTTTGATGTCGTCCAGAATACCAGTGTAATCCAGATCGATTGTCGGATGATCCTTTTGTAGTTTTTTCCATTCATCTGCGATCAGTTTGTTCGCTTTTACGGTATCAATTTTATCTTTATCGATATCTGCTTCAAGCGTAATGGTTTTTTTGAAATTGTAGTGCCGAATGTTATTCACGCCCAGACCTCGTTCTGCTTGCACCAATTCGCCGATAGCAACCGAACGACCATCTGGCAGGGCGATTGTTTCCCTTAACAAATTATCAATATCACCCCAGTCATCTTGTTTGGCCTGGACACGGACTTTGACCTTTTCTCCCTGATCCTGAAAATCTGTGACGATCTCGCCATCAACAAATGATTGAATACTGCGACTCAATACTGAAGGTGAAATGCCCGCACGTTGAATAGCTTCGCCATCATAATGTAGCACCAACTCTGGATTCCCCGGCCGATCATCCAGCGTTACATTACTAAAGAGCGGATTGCTTTGAATTATCTTAGTAAGTGCCTTTGCCGCTAGTTTAATTTCAGATATTTCATCACCGCGTATTTTCACATTGATGGGTCTTGATGTCGGTGGCCCATCTTTCATACGTAATAATGAAACATTGGATGTTCCTTGAAAATCAGTCACTGCCGCTTTGACTGCCTCGGCAATCTCAGCCACTGAACGCGAACCGTTTTCATCAGGCACCAGGCTGATCATGATTTGTCCTACGGTGTCACCAAACAAAGGTTCTGTTTCGGTAAACTGCTGACCGGAATAAGTCACTGACGATCGCAGTTCATGTGGGTGAACTTCTTCGAGCGCACGCTCTTGCACTTTAGTCAACATCTCACTGGTGTCATTCAGCGTTGCCCCGCGTGGCATTTCGACGTTGATATAAAAAAGTCTTAACTCATCCCCTTCAAAGAAGTTATAACGAATATGCCCACCAGCAACAATTATTGCTGCCAGAATAAAAACAGAGAGTACCGCTGAGATTGATACCACGGGATAACGCAACGCCTTTAATAATAATTTTATGTAGCTGTAGCGAATCCAGTGTGTGAAACGTTCTCGCTGTTTCTGTGTGCCTGATGGTTTTGTCAGATCAATTTTTGCAGCGATCACATGCGCAGGGAGCATCCAGTAGGCTTCTAATAAACTGACTGCCAATGCCAGTGTCACCACCATGGGAATGACCCTCATAAAATCTCCGAGGATCCCTGGCATTAACATCAATGGTAAAAATGCCGCCATGGTTGTCATCACCGAAGTTGTCACTGGTGCGAATACTTCCCGTAGTGCGCCGATCGCCGCACGCATCGGTTCCTTTCCCTGTTGCAAACGCTGATATATGGATTCAACCACCACTACCGCGTCATCAACCAGCATCCCCAGCGCGATAACTACTCCGAGCAAGACCATATTATTCAGGGATATATCGATAGCGTTAAGGATCAGAAAGGTGCCCGCCAATGTGAAAGGAATTCCGATACTTGTCAGCATCGCTATCCGGGAACCAAGAAATATCCATGTCACCACTAACACCATGATTAAACCAATAGTTGCATTGGTTTGCATTAAAGACAGTGCATTGCGTGTACTGATAGTTTGATCATCGACCAGAAATATATTTACACCTGTGTTGGTGCTAAATCGATTACGTTCATCAATGTAAATACGAATATCATCCACCAGTTTAAGCACATTGGTGTTTGCCTGTTTGGTGATCGCCAATAATGCTGCCGGCTCACCATTAAATCTGACAATCTCTGTGGCTTCTTCTGTTGCCCGGGTAAATTCAGCCAGGCTACCCAGACGCACAATACCGTGAGCGGTTGTGACTGGATAATCTGCCATAATCCCGGGATCTGTACTTGTCCCCTCTACTCTGACAATCCATTGACCATCATCGGTTCTGATATCACCTGCAGAGACATCACGAAAGTAAGCGCGTACCGTCTCGGATAAATCTCCTGGCGTTATACCCAGTCCTTCAAGTCGTTCAGGTATAAATGTGATATGCAGTTCCGGATCGGCAAGTCCAAGTTCATTAATCCGGTCTACACCTTTGATACGTTCAAGATCCTTTTTTATATTTCTTATTTGTCGACGAAGATTTTCATCATCACCGGCACTGGTGATCACCACACTGGCTGATGGAAAGGCGTTGGATGTGGTGATTTCATAAACCACCGGATCTTCTGACTCTTCGGGTAATTCACTTGAATAGGTGTTTTGAACTTCACGCCGAAGATCGGTTAGATGACTATCGAATTCATCTTTGCTGATTTGATTAAAGCGCACCAGAATATTTGAGATACCTTCACGACTGGTACTGGAAACAAACTTGATATCTTTAATCGAACTGCGCAAGGCGTCTTCAATTGGATCGGTGATTCTTTTTTCGACATCTGCTGTAGCAGCACCAGGGAAAAAAGTGATAATGCTTATCCAGTTAAAATTGATCTCCGGATCTTTTGCGCGTGGCATCTGCAAATAGGAAATACACCCTATGACCAGGACTAAACAAAAGGTCAGATTTGCTAATACGTGATTAGCTAGAAAGCGTTGCAGCCAATTCATCTTTAATTGACTATATCAACGGGCACTGATTCTTTTAATGAAAAATGTCCTTCAGTCACAACACGCGCGTCATTTGCCAAAGCCGTTGCGCTGGCGCGACCAGCCTGTGCCGTTGGCATTGAATTAAACTTCGCAACATTTCCTTCGACGGTGAAGACACCGAGTTCTCCATTTCGACGTACTAATAGATCACCGGGAATATGTGCACGTTCATCACGCCAGAATAATTTTCCTGCCGCTCCTGGTAAGGCATGTGCATCTTTAAATGTTAATCGAACCTCACGATTGCGTGTTTCGGTATTGATTGCCTGTACGATGGTTCTTAACTGTACCGGGTAACGAATATTGTCATGTTCAAAATATAATTCACTGGCGTGACCAACCTGTTCTGTATCACGACTTAATACTTGTGCAGAGATTTCCGTCATGTCGATATCCATTATCTTTACCAGCGCCGTTCCAACATTAACAAACTCACCTACCGAACTGGCACGTTCAATCACCAATGCACGAAAAGGACTTAACACGACACAACGTGATTCATCGGTTTTCTTTATTTCAATCTCGGCTTTTATGCCTCTCAGTTCTGCACCCAACACCGCATAGTCTGATTCACGTTCATCCAATATCTCTTCTGCAACAGATTGTTTGAGCCTCAATTGTCGTGTCCGCTCAAGTCGACGCTTTGCCAAATCCTGCTTGGTTTTGAGTGCTTGCAATCTGGCGGTAGACTCACGACGTGATAATACATAGTCCGTACAATCAAGTTCTGCCAAGACACCGCCTTTTTTAACGATGTCACCAACGCGCACAGAAAGTGCGTTCACTCTGGCTGCAATCTGCGCACTAATGACACTCTCATTTAAACTAATGATGGTTGCAGGAGCGGATCGTTCCGGATAAATAGCAATCTCGGAAACTTTGGCTGCCTTCACAGTGATCCTGTCCGCCGCATATGCATATGAAGAAATTAAAATCGTGACAAATAAAACCACTATCGCTTTCATAACTGTTCTTTTTAACTCTATATAAATTTCAGGCACACTTTAGCATTTATCCTGATTCAATTGCCTATTGTGACCAAGGGAAATAATATTTTTCTTCTTGATAAAGAGTATAAATCTGGCGCCACTTTTGAAAATCATACAATGATTTTGGTGCCTCAATGTATACTCTGACTCCTGGTAAGACAGAAAATTAGTCAATATTTGGTTCAGCGATGGATGCCGACCTAATATTCTCATAGATAACCTTAATAAACAATGAGTTAGTCGAATGCAACGTATTGCTATTGTCGGTCTCGGTGGCCTTTTCCCCGGCGCTGACAGCACCTCTGATCATCAATCAGGGCAACATCTTGAGGAATTCTGGAAAAATATCCAGTCGGGTCGCGATTGTTCTCGCGAAGTCCCTGAGGATCGTTGGTTGTTGGATAAAGCCGATGCCCTGTCCGATAACAAGTCCGAAGATCTGACACCGGATAAGGTCAACTCAATTCGTGGTTGTTTTCTTGATACATTCAAACTGGATCCGACGGGTCTGGATTTAGACAAAGACATTCTTGCAAAACTGGACCCTATGTTTCATGTGCTGTTACACGCGGGACGACAGGCCTGGCAAGATGCTAATAATGACAAGCTGGATAAACAACGGGTCGGTGTCATCATTGGCAATATCGTTTTACCCACCGATGCCTCATCCGCACTGGCCGACGAAACTCTGGGACCTCTCTTTGAAGCGAAAATCCTCGGCAAACCCGTTGAGAAAATTAATAAAACCGAATCTCTGAACAGATATGTTGCCGGACTACCGGCAGGATTGTTAGCCAAGGCTTTGGGTTTTGGTGGTGGCAGTTATACGCTGGATGCTGCCTGTGCGTCTTCATTGTATGCACTTAAATATGCGACCGATGAACTCATTGCAGGTCGTGCTGATGCCATGTTGACCGGTGGTCTTTCGCGGCCGGATTGTCTGTATACTCAGATGGGGTTTTCTGCGTTGGGTGCGATTTCAACAACGGGGCACTGTTCGCCGTTTGATGTAAAGGGTGATGGCCTGGTTGTCGGCGAAGGTGCAGGCATTCTTGTTTTAAAACGATTGGATGATGCGCTACGTGACAATGATCATATCTATGCAACCATCGCCGGTGTTGGTTTATCGAATGACATTGGCGGTAATCTCATGTCACCTGATTCTGAAGGACAATTACGTGCCATGCGTAATGCCTATCTTCAATCTGGCTGGTCGCCCGAAGATGTTGATCTCATCGAATGTCATGGCACGGGAACACCTGTCGGTGATGCAGTTGAATTTGAAAGTTTAAATTCGCTTTGGTCAGAAAATAGTAACAATCAAAATGAATGTGTCATCGGCTCCGTCAAAAGTAACGTCGGACACTTACTCACTGCAGCGGGTTCTGCTGGTCTTATTAAAGTGTTGATGGCCATGAAACATCAGCAACTGCCTCCGACTGCAAATTTTGAAAATGCTTCTTCAAAAATTGAATTGGCAAATAGCCCTTTCACTGTATTAAGTCAGGCAAAGCCATGGGCAACACGCACAGAACAAACACCAAGACGTGCGGCTGTTAGTGCCTTTGGTTTTGGTGGCATCAATGCACATGTTCTGTTGGAAGAATGGCAGGCAAAACAATCCATCGATACAGGCAAAGAAAAAGAACGCACTCCTGCCAGTGAAATTAAAATCGCCATCGTTGGCATGGAAACCCGATTTGGTCCATGGAAATCTTTAACTGCATTTAAGGAACGACTCTTCACCCGTAGACAGGATTTCCCGGCAACCTCACCTTCACACTGGTGGAGTGTTGATAACAAGGATGACATTAAAGGCTGGTTCATCGAAGAAGTAAATATTCCGCTGGGTCGTTATCGAATTCCGCCTGCAGAGCTTAAAGAAATGTTGCCGCAGCAATTGTTAATGTTAGAGGTTGCTGCCAATGCCCTGGATGATTCGGGCATAAAAGAACTTTCGAAAGAACAAAGTAATGCAACAGGTGTCTTCATCGGTATCGGGCTCGATCTGAACACCACGAATTTTCATTTTCGTTGGTCACTTCTGAATCGCGCAAAAACATGGATCAGACAGCTTGGTTTAAATCTGAATGACAAAGAACTATGCGATTGGACACAGTCTTTACGTGATGCTGCAAGTCCTGCTTTGAATGCTAATCGCACCATGGGGGCACTCGGCGGTATTGTCGCGAGTCGCATTGCACGCGCCTTTCGTATCGGCGGACCGAGCTTTACTGTTTCTGGCGAAGAAAGCTCGGGACTACGGGCATTGGAAGCTGGCGTTCGCGCCTTGCAAAGAGGTGAATTGAATACAGCGATTGTCGGTGCGGTTGATTTGGCAGGTGATGTACGTGCAACATTGGCACAACATGATCGCCGTGCCTATTCAGAAGATACCTTGATCGGAGAAGGCGCAGCCGCATTCATCCTTAAGCGACACGAAGATGCCTTACGTGATGGTGATCGAATTTATTCCGTCATTAAGGGTATCGGTGCCGCCAGTGGTGGTGGCGCTGATTTAATTATCCCGACAGAAATCGCATATCAACAAGCATTTAATAACGCCTGCAATGAAGCGAATACCGACCTGGCCAGGATTGGATTATTCGAGTCACATAGCAGTGGTCTTCAACAGGAAGAAGCCATGGAGTCATCGGCACTGGATAAGTTGTTTGATGGACAGGAAGATGAGCAGGATAAAATTCCTCAGGTCTTTAGTCGTATTAAATCGAAGATTGGTCATACTGGTGCTGCCTCTGGTCTGGCATCTGTTGCCAAGGCCAGCCTCAGTCTTTATCACAAACAATTAACGATTTCTGATGAGTCGCAATACTGGCTACGTAATAAGATTGATGGCCCAAGACAGGCCGCTATCAGTGCATTCAGTGTTGATGGCAACTGCATGCATGCCATCCTTGAAGAAGCTGATCATAATTCTGGCGCAGACATCACCAATGCAGACGAATTTTTGTTTTCTTTTCATGCATCATCAAAAGAAAATTTGTTGGGACAACTTAAGCAGCTCTCTACGCTGGTTAACAATGAACAAAATGTTTATGCGCTGGCAAAAAACTGGTGGCAAAAAAACAAAGGCGAGGAACATATCGAACTCAACGCTGCAATTGTTGCGGATCATAAGGACAAACTTACTGAGGCATTAGGGAAACTTCAAAATACAATTGAACAAAATAATTCAATTCAGACAGACGGTATTTATTTTTCAAATAAACCTTTAGGCAAAGAAGGAAGATTAGCGTTTATTTATCCCGGATCGGGAAATCATTTTCATGGCATGGGTCGTGAGCTGGGACAGCAATGGCCTCAGGTGCTTGACCAGCTCGACAAAGAAAATGAAACGCTTGCTTCACAATTTGCCAATGGGAAGTTCTGGGGCACATCATCAGATGAACTGCTTAGCCATGAAGAAGTTATCTTTGGTCAAGTCTGGCTCGGTACTTTTGTCAGTGATGTGATTACTCAGTTTGGTATACGCCCCGATGCCATCATTGGTTATAGCCTGGGCGAAACTGCGGGACTCTTTTCCACTCGTACATGGACAGACAGGGATGAAATGTTACGTCGTATACGTGAAACAGATTTATTCACGGATGCGCTTGCAGGCCCCTGTGATTCTGTACGTAATAAATGGCAACTAGGCGACGATGAAACTGTAGACTGGCTGATAGGTGTGGTTGACTGTCCTGCTGAAGACGTCAATAAACGATTGCCGAATCATCCGCGTGCTTACCTGCTCATTATTAATTCACCGAATGAATGTGTCATCGGTGGTGACAAAGCGGCCATCCTGTCATTGGTTGAAGGCCTGGGTTGTCATTTTCATCCGATCCAGGGTGTCACTACAGTACATTGTGAAGTTGCTGAGCCTGTTAGAAAGCCTTATCGCGATCTGCATCTGTTTGAAACCAATCCTCCTGATGATATTACTTTCTACAGTGGTGTCTGGGGCAAGGACTATGCAGTCACGCGTGACAGTGCGGCAGACTCTATTGTTGAGCAGGCGGTACAGCCCTTCGACTACACAAAGGTTATTGAGTCCGCCTATGAAGATGGCGTAAGACTGTTTATTGAAATGGGCCCTGGGGCGACCTGTAGCCGAATGATCGATCAGATCCTCAACGATAAACCTCATGTTGCCAGGGCCATCTGCGTGAAGAGTCAGGACAGTGTTGCGAATGTCATGCATTGCCTTGGTCTATTAATCGCTGAAGGAATAGATGTAGATCTAGACAGTTTATTTATGTTTGAGGAAACCGAACCTGCAAAAACACCGGCATCCATGATTACCGTACGCACTGGTGCAACACAGTTTGATGTGCCTCCGTTGCCACGGCAAAGTATCAAAGACAAGAAAGAAGATACTCAAACGCCAAATGTAAAACAAGGTAATACTGCTTTTGAAACAGGGGCGACCGCGGGATCACTAAATAATGTTCATTTGCTGCAACCTGTTATCGAACAGATGCAACTGACAGAAAATGCCAGGGCCGAGGCACAGGAAACTTTCTTACGGGTTTCAAATGGACTGACGGAGACATTAGGCCAGGCGCTGAATACACAAATGTCTTTATTGCAAGATTCTTCTTTACGATCAACGCCTATAGAACCAGTTCAGTTCATTGAACCAACTCAAGGTGATACAAGGCAATGTTTGTTCGATAGAGGTCAATGTATGGAGATTGCTATCGGTTCAATTGCTAAAGTCCTTGGGGCAAAGTTTACTGCAATCGATCAACATCCAACGCGTGTGCGGCTGCCAGATGAACCACTCATGTTGGTTGACAGGATCATGGAAATTCACGGTGAAGCGGCTTCCTTATCTTCCGATCCGACAACTTCCGGTAGCATCATTACCGAACATGATGTTCTGCCGAATGGTTGGTACCTGGACGGTGGCCGTATTCCTACATGCATTGCCGTCGAAGCAGGACAGGCAGACCTGTTTTTATCCGGCTATCTCGGTATCGATCACATTACCAAAGGGCTCGCCGTTTATCGTTTACTGGATGCAAAGATTACATTCCATGGGTCATTACCAAAACCCGGCGAGGTCATTCGTTACGAAATTCATATTGATCAATTTTTCAAACAGGATGAAACCTATCTATTCCGATTTAATTTTGAAGGAACCGTGAATGACAAACCACTGCTGACCATGACCGAAGGTTGTGCCGGCTTTTTTACACAAACTGAGCTGGATGCAGGTAAAGGAATTGTCCAGACAGAATTAGAAACACGCCCGCAAGCAGGAAAATTACCTGATCACTGGCAACCGCCTGTGCCAATGCGCGTCGAGTCATACAGTGATCAACAATTGAATGCTTTGCGCGAAGGGAATCTTGGCGAATGCTTCGGCGAGGCCTTCTCGAATTTATCTTTAAACCGACCTGCAGGACTTCCCGGCGGTCGTATGACTTTAGTACATCGTATTCTCAATCTGGATCCTGAAGCAGGGCGCTTTGGTATCGGTCAGATTACTGGTGAAGCAGATATAGACCCTGATGACTGGTTCCTCACTTGCCACTTCTCAGATGATCAAGTCATGCCTGGTACCCTTATGTATGAATGTTGTTTGCATACACTACGTGTCTATCTACTACGTATAGGTTGGGTCGGTGAACAGGATGAGATTGTCTACGAACCCATTATTGGCGAAGTCAGCCAACTTAAGTGTCGTGGACAAGTCATCGAATCAACAAAAAAAGTGCAGTACGAGATCACACTGAAGGAGATTGGCTACAGGGACCGTGATGGAACACCCTATGTCCTGGCAGACGCCCTGATGTATGCAGATGGCAAAGCCATCGTGCAAATGAATAATATGACTGTGCAACTCAGCGGACTCGACAAACAAAAAATTGAAGCCGTATGGCAAAATCAATCCAGCTTTCAACTGGAAAATCAAACACCTGAGAAAACAGTCTTGTTCGATTTTGATTCCATTTACGCATTTGCAAATGGCAGGCCTTCCGAAGCTTTTGGTGATCGTTACAAAATATTTGATGAGGAAAGAAAGATTGCCCGACTGCCGAGACCACCTTATCAATTTCTCGATCGCATAACTTCGATTAAGGATTGTGAACAATGGCAACTGAAAGCAGGTGGTGTTATTGAGGCTGAATACGATGTTCCGGTAGATGCCTGGTATTTTCAGGAAGACAGGCAAACACGTATGCCATTTGCCGTTTTGCTTGAAGTTGCATTGCAACCCTGTGGTTGGCTGGCAGCGTATCTAGGATCGGCACTCACTAGTGATACCGATTTATCATTCAGAAATCTGGGTGGTAATGGTACACAGTTGCTTGCCGTAACACCGACATCAGGCACCTTAATTACCCGAATCAAAATCACCAATGTCTCACAATCTGGCGGCATGATTATTCAAAATTACGAGTTGGAAGTACGTTGTGATGCAGGTGTTGTTTACCAGGGTGATACCTATTTTGGTTTCTTCTCCAAACAATCCCTGGCAGACCAAGTTGGCATCAGGGATGTCAAACCTTATGAACCTGATGATGCTTCTTACGCCCGCGGGACATCTTTCCCTTATCCAGATACTGCACCTTATCCGGACGACATGATGCGCATGGTGGATGATATCAGTTTATTTGATCCGCAAGGTGGACCGGATGGTTTGGGCTTTATCAGAGGCACAACACAGGTAGATCCAGAAGCATGGTTCTTCAAGGCCCATTTTTATGAAGATCCGGTTTGGCCTGGCTCCCTGGGTCTGGAGTCACTGATACAACTCTTGAAAGTTGTCGCCATAGAACAATGGAGTTCAGATGAAAACCTGGATCAATGTGAGTTTGAAGTCATGGCGCTTAATGAAACCCACCACTGGATATATCGTGGGCAAATCATTCCAAAAGATGAAAAAGTCACTGTTCAGGCTGTGATTACAGAGATTGACCATGCAAAGAGACTGCTGCGTGCGGATGGTTTTTTAACAGTGGACGGGCGAATTATCTATCAGATGAAAGATTTTGCGCTCCGAATCACATAGAATAGCCCGATAATGCAATATTCACGTGTACACATGGAATCCATCGGCTACGAACTACCACCTGTCGTGGTTACTTCGTCTGATCTTGAATCTCGTTTGATGCCCATGTATGACGCCCTGCATATTGCGCCCGGTCAGCTTGAATCACTCACCGGAATTTCGGAACGACGTTGGTGGGAAGAAGGCCATATGCTGTCAGATGGTGCTGCGACTGCCGCGCGTAAGGCGTTAGAACAATCCAATGTCAAAGCGAAGGATATAGAGGCACTCATTTATACCGGTGTTTGCAGAGAAAACTTTGAGCCAGCCACAGCATGTGCCGTGGCTGCACAATTAGGTATCAAAGATGAGGCCAATATATATGACATCTCAAATGCCTGTCTCGGTGTCATGAATGGCATCATCGATATTGCCAACCGTATTGAATTGAAACAGATCCGCGCTGGCATGGTGGTCTCCTGTGAAACTTCAAGGGAAATCGTTGAAATCATGATCGAACGTATGCTGAAAGACAGAACCATGGATATGTTCAGTAATTCTTTAGCGACACTGACTGGTGGCTCGGGTGCGGCAGCTGTGCTGCTTACTGACGGCTCATTTGAAAATGACAATACACATAAACTTCTGGGCGGAGCAAACCAATCTGCACCGGAATATCACAAGCTGTGCCGCTGGGGCGTGACCCTGTCTCCGGTTGCATTGGGTGAACTTATGTTTTCGCCGGATAAATTACTGGCAGCTATCGACCAGGTCATGGAGCCAGATACACTGCCGAGCGTAGTCAAGGAAATCATGACTAGTGACAAAATCCCACCTACTCTCGCCAGTATGATGCCTTCCCAGAAATTACCCGATGCACTTTCGGAATTCATGTCTACAGATTCTGTGGCTGTATTAACGCATGGTGCCAAACTCGGGGTCAAAACCTGGGGTTCATTTTTAACAAAAATGGGTTGGGCACGAGATCAGGTCGATAAGGTGATCTGTCACCAGGTCGGTGAGGGACATCGAGACACCATATTAAAAGAATTAGGCATTGATCCGGCAAAAGACTTTAGTACCTATCAATACCTTGGCAACATTGGCACAGTGTCGGTGCCGCTCACTGCTGCAATTGCAGAACAACGTAAATTTCTAAAACCTGGAGATCGTGTCAGCTTTCTTGGTATTGGCAGTGGCCTCAATTGCCTGATGCTCGGGTGGGAATGGTAGGATATTCTTTACGGCCACACAGCCTGTTTCATCATTAAGTCCAATCGAGTTTCCTGACCATGAATTACCCTGATTATTCATTTGATCATCATTATCATTTTGTAAAAGGCTTACGCCTGCATTATCTTGATGAAGGCCCAAAAAATGGTGATGAAAATACAGATCCAGTGGTGATGGTGCATGGCAATCCAAGCTGGTCATTTTATTATCGAAAACTGGTGCTTGCTTTACGGAGTGATTATCGTTGCATCGTGCCTGATCATATTGGCATGGGCATGTCGGACAAACCGGACGATGAAATATATCGATTCACACTGGACCAACGTGTCGATGATATTGAATCATTGCTGGATCATTTAAACGTTACAGACAACATTACACTGGTTTTACATGATTGGGGCGGCATGATCGGCATGGCCTTTGCGACTCGTTATCCTGAGAGAATTAAACGACTGGTGATATTAAATACCTCAGCCTTTCATTTACCGAAAGATAAATCTGTTCCATGGCAACTTAAACTCAGCCGTATTCCAGTGGTGGGCGCTGTCTTGAATCAGGGAATTAATATTTTTGCGCGTGGTGCCGTCAAACAATGTGTCACTCGCACGTCCATGTCGCCTGAAGTTGCTGCAGCTTATCTTGCACCCTACGACAACTGGTCACATCGACGCGCAATTAAAAAGTTTGTATTTGATATTCCGCTTAAAGCGGGTGACTCAGCCTATCAAACAGTTGACCACGTAGATAAAACGATCGGACAATTTTCAGCCACACCCATGTTAGTCTGCTGGGGCCTGAAAGATTTTGTCTTCGATCACCATTTTCTCAAAGAATGGGAAACACGTTTCCCCGATGCTGAATTTCATCGCTTTGATGATGTGGGACATTATATTCTTGAAGATGCCCCTGAGGATGTTATCCCTTTAGTGCAGCAATTTCTTCAAGCACATCCTCTACAATAAAAGGATGAAGTGATGCACTCGTCAAACATTGCCTCGCATCTACCGACCATTGCAAAACTGCAAGCTGATACATTAGCCGTTGTTGAGCAAAAAAGTGGAAAACAATATACCTACCGCGAACTTGATGATGCGAGCAACATCATTGCCAAAGGTTTACAAAAAGCAGGCATAGGCAAAGGTGTCCGTACGGTATTAATGATCAGTCCCAGCCTCGATTTCTTTGCCCTGGTCTTTGCCTTGTTCAAAATCGGCGCTGTCATGATCGCTGTTGACCCAGGCATCGGAACAAAACAACTAGGCAAATGCCTCACCGAGGCAGAACCTGAAGCCTTTATCGGTATAAGAAAAGCGCACCTTGCCCGCAGACTATTCGCCTGGGCCAGGAAAACGATCAAAATAAATATCATTGTTGACCCTGGCTTTTTTCCAGGTATTTTCTATGGCCAAAATGTTAAGAGTCTAAAAGAAATTAAACAGCTGGGTGCTAACAGTGATGAAAACGCATCACAAAACATAGTTAACCACACACAAGCTGATGATATAGCCGCCATTCTATTTACCAGTGGCAGTACTGGCACACCCAAAGGCGTTATCTACACACATGAAAATTTCAACGCTCAGGTTCTCACCTTAAAAAAACTGTATAACATTCAAGCAGGAGAGATCGACCTGTCTACCTTTCCTTTGTTTGCCCTGTTTGGCCCGGCCATGAGCATGACCTCCATCGTGCCGGACATGGACTTCACCCGGCCCGGTGACGTTGACCCAGAAATTATATTTTCTGCGATAGAAAAATACCAGATCACTACCATGTTTGGTTCCCCCGCTTTACTAAATCGTGTGGGTCGTTACGGTGAACAACAAAATAAAAAACTGCCTGGCCTGAAGCGCGTTCTTTCTGCAGGTGCGCCTGTGCCGGCGAGCGTGATAAAACGTTTTGCTGATATGTTGAATGATGATGCGCAGGTGTTTACACCTTATGGCGCCACTGAATCTTTGCCGGTGAGTTCAATAGGCAGTAATGAGGTGATCCAATCGACTTGCCAAAAGACCGATGAAGGCAAGGGTGTTTGTGTCGGTTTCCCTGTAGATAATATTGATCTAAAAATTATTCGCATCATCAATGAACCGATCCCAGCCTGGCGAGACGAACTTATTCTTGATCATAATGTTATTGGTGAAATTGCCGTTAAAGGACCACAGGTGACAAGTGCATATTATGCGCACCAACACGCAACAGAGTTGGCCAAGATTATTGACCCCACCGGTGGTTTTTATCATCGCATGGGAGATGTGGGATACCTGGATGAAAAAGGCCGCCTGTGGTTCTGTGGTCGACTGACACATCGTGTTGTTGCAGAAAACAAAACCTTGTTCACTATTCCCTGTGAAGGTATTTTTAATACTCACCCAAAAGTTTTTCGTACAGCACTCGTTGGCGCTCACAATCCCGGAAATAATGCTAGACAAATTATCCCTGCGATCTGTGTTGAACTGGAACAAGATTTTAAAAATGATGATCAGAAAATAATCACGGCAGAGTTGTTGGAAATTGGTGCCCGATTTGAACAAACCAAATCAATTCTGCATGTTTTATTTCACCCGGCCTTTCCCGTAGACATCCGCCATAACGCAAAGATAGGGCGAGAAAAACTAGCTGTTTGGGCCGAAAAGCAAATCACCAGGAAACATACACTATGAAAAGGGCACTTGTCACAGGGGGAGGTGGGTTTCTGGGATCCCGGATCGTCCAACTGTTGATCGACAGGGGTGTGGCTGTCCGAACTTTACAACGTAGTGACAATTTTGATCAAAAACAATTAGAGGTTGAAACCACGCGTGGTGACATCAAAGATCAAACAACTGTAATCAATGCGGCAGAAGGCTGTGATGTGATATTCCATGTCGCTGCGAAGGCTGGTGTTTGGGGTAATTACGAAGATTATTATCAATGTAATGTAACAGGCACAAAAAATGTTATCGATGCATGTCAAACGCACACAATCCATAAATTGATTTATACCAGTTCACCCAGCGTTATTTTCTCGGGTGAGAATGAAGAAAATATAAATGAGTCAACACCGTATCCCGATTATTTTCTCACGGCTTATCAGAAAACCAAGGCATTGGCCGAACAAATGGTGCTTGCTGCAAACGGTGATACCCTGGCAACTGTCGCTCTAAGACCTCATTTGATCTGGGGTCCGGGAGATCCACATTTAGTATCACGCATTATTAAACGCGCAAAAACAGGACGATTACGATTAGTTGGCAAACAAAACAATCTGGTGGATTCGACCTATGTTGATAATGCAGCACAGGCACATATACTGGCAGCAGAAGCACTGAACCCCGGTGCTAGTTGCGCAGGCAAAGCTTATTTTATTAGTAATAATGAACCATTACCCATGGCAGATTTAATCAACAAAATACTGGCTGCCGCTGATCTCCCTCCAACAGATAAAACTATTCCTGTACAGCTTGCCTACATACTTGGCATGATAATGGAAGTTGCTTACAAGCTGTTTAATATAAAAGATGAACCGATGATGACGCGTTTTGTTGCCAAGCAACTTTCCTGCGCCCATTGGTATGATCTCACTGCAGCAAAAAAGGACTTCGGCTATCAGGCGGAAGTCACCATCAATGAAGGTATGGAACGATTGAAGGCATCATTAAGAACGTAAAAATGTCTGATTTATGGCAACAAACTCCTGAATCACTAAATCTTTCATCAGATCATATTGATGTATGGCTTTGTCATCTAAATGATTTATCAAGTGATATCAATGAATTTTATATTTTACTTTCTGATGATGAGCGTGATCGTGCAGACAAACTCAAGGTTGAAGATAAGCGACGACAATATATTATCACAAGAGGAACCTTGCGACGGCGTCTTGCTTTGCTCACAAATATTGATCCGGAAGATTTTGTATTTGAATATCTTAAACAAGGCAAACCTGTTCTGACCAACGACCCCAGATACGTTGATACTACGCTCAACGTCTCGCATTCTAATGAATTCGCCTTAATTGCCATTTCACAAAAACATCACATTGGAGTTGATATAGAAAAAATAGATCCTGATTCAAACCCTCATCAGCTGGTAACACGTTTTTTTTCAAAAGCAGAGCAATCTGAATTTCAGGCTTTACCTAAAGCGATCAGAGCAAAAGCATTTTGCGCCTGTTGGACGCGTAAAGAAGCTTTTATCAAAGCCATAGGTGACGGCATTACTTATGGCCTGGACACTTTCGACGTAACCGTCGATCCGGAAGTTCAAAGACCGGAGATAAACTTACTCAAACCTTCTGAAGAAACATGGTCTGTAATTAATCTACCCATCAATGATGAATACATGGCCTGTCTGGTAAATAATGGCAATGAGATTAATGTGAGATATTGGCGTTGATGGTATAAATACCCCCATATAGAGGATTTCCAAAATTAAACCCATACGCTAGGATCTATTCAGCCACAAGGTGATGTGGTCACAAGGAAACACAATTATTAATTTAAGGAGAAATAAACATGGATATATTCAGAAAAACACTACTCGCTATTTGCCTATTAATCCCGACACTTTTGTTTGCAGAAACAATCAATATTAATACAGCTGACAAAGAAACTTTAATGTCTGCAATTAAAGGCATTGGTGAGAAACGTGCAGATGCCATCATTGCTTACCGAGAAGATCATGGTCCTTTTAAATCCATAGAAGAACTCGCCAATGTTCGCGGGGTGGGCCCATCAATTGTTGAATCAAACATGGACAACCTCTCTCTAAAAGACGAGTAATCTGCCAGTGTTTTAAGAATCAGGCCTCCTTTTTTAAGGGGGCCTTTTTTATGTACACGACTACAGGGATGTAGGAGGTAGAGCAACGCAGGGATGCCTACAAGGATGTAGGTTAGTAGAGTAATGCAGGAGCAATTACCGAGCAGTTGCCGAGGATGTACTGTATGTCACGGGCGCATGGACCTCGGTACCCCCTTGAGGGGTGTGCGCAGGAGCGGCGTTGTACAGGATTGCCTTATGCCGTGTAGGACACGACTGCATGGATGTATGTAGGAGATAGAGAATGTCTGGAACACATTCTCGAGGAGTCCGAGAACGGCGTTGCAATAGATGTACGGCAAAAAATTGCTCCTCGGCAATTCTACCAGATATTCATTCTAAGAATTTTTTGGGCTCGCCTTGTGAGTACCACGCCCCCTACTGTATCCTTGCGCCTTTATAACAGGCAAGAATTCGATTTACACATGGACCAGCATTACGACCCCGCGAGCATAGAAATACAAACTCAGTCAAACTGGGATAACAGCCAGGCTTTCAAAGCGACAGAAGATCCCACTAAAGAAAAATTTTACTGCCTGTCCATGTTTCCTTACCCCAGTGGCAAATTGCATATGGGGCATGTGCGGAATTACACCATTGGCGATGTCATCTCTCGCTATCAACGCATGTTGGGCAAAAATGTCATGCAGCCGATGGGGTGGGATGCCTTTGGACTGCCGGCAGAAAACGCGGCAATTAATAGTGGTATGCCGCCTGCTGAGTGGACACGTTCAAATATCGAATATATGAAAGTGCAGTTGCAGCGCCTGGGATTTGCTTATGACTGGGATCGTGAGTTCGCTACCTGTGACCCGGATTATTATAAATGGGAACAATGGTTATTCACTCGTCTGGTGGACAAGGGTTTAGCCTATCGTAAAACAGCAACTGTGAACTGGGATCCTGTAGACCAGACGGTACTGGCGAACGAACAAGTGATTGACGGCAAGGGTTGGCGCTCGGGGGCCATTGTAGAGAAACGTAACATTGAGCAATGGTTTCTCAGGATCACAGACTATGCACAAGAGTTGCTGGATGATTTAGACACACTCCCGGGCTGGCCAGATCGCGTACTGACACAACAGCGTAACTGGATAGGTCGCTCCGAAGGTGTACAAATGGATTTTCAGCTTGAAAATAGCGATGAGAAAATTGGTATTTATACCACTCGTCCTGACACATTGATGGGTGTCACCTATGTTGCTGTTGCAGCTGAACACCTTCTCAGCTTAAGCGCTGCTGAATCCAGTCCGGAATTGGCCGACTTCATAGAAGAATGTAAAAAGGGCGGCGTCACTGAGGCCGAAATGGAAACCATGGAGAAGAAAGGCTTTGCCCTGGGACTC
>CAZDFI010000024.1:5391-8994 GCA_964504725.1 uncultured Enterobacteriaceae bacterium | reverse complement strand
CGGTCAGTGGTGAGGCCGTGCCGTTGTATGTGGCAAATTTTGTTCTCATGGGCTATGGCACTGGTGCGGTAATGGCTGTCCCGGGCCACGATCAACGTGACTGGGAATTCTCTGAAAAATACGGCATTGAACGTAAACAGGTTATTTTTAGTACTGATGGTGCTGATTGCGGTATTGATAAAGCAGCATTCACTGAAAAAGGAATTCTAGGAAACTCTGGCCCCTTTGATGGGCTGGACTCGGATAACGCCTTTGATGAGATTGCCGACTGGCTTCAAGCACGGGGCAAAGGCGAAAAGCAGATACATTATCGCCTACGTGACTGGGGTGTTTCTCGACAACGATATTGGGGATGTCCAATTCCCATCATCAAGGATGCAAAGGGCAATACAAAAACGGCTTCTGAATTTCCTGTTCGTCTACCCGAAGATGTTACCGTTGATGGCTCAGGCTCTCCGCTCAAAAAAATGCCGGAATTTTATGATCTTGGCAATGGTGATGTTCGTGAAACGGATACCTTTGATACTTTCTTCGAGTCCAGTTGGTATTACGCCCGCTACTGCTGCCCGGACGCGACTGAGTCGATGCTGGATGAGCGTGCTAAATACTGGCTACCAGTTGATCAATATATTGGCGGTATTGAGCATGCCATCCTACATTTACTTTATGCCCGTTTTTTTAACAAGCTGATGAGAGATGAAGGGCTGGTAGAGAATGATGAGCCTTTCAGTAAATTATTGACGCAAGGCATGGTCATCGCCGAAACCTATTACCGCAAGAACGGTGATGGCTCCAAAGAATGGTTTAATCCGGCAGATGTCACTGTCGAACGTGATGATAAGGGAAGTCCCATTAGCGCGACACTTTTAACGGACGGTCAAGCTGTGACCATTGGCGGTATTGAAAAGATGTCAAAATCCAAAAATAACGGGGTCGATCCGCAAGGCCTAATTGATCGTTATGGCGCCGATACTGTACGCCTCTACACTATGTTTGCCGCGCCACCTGAACACAGCCTGGAATGGTCTGATGCTGGTGTCGAGGGGGCGCATCGCTTTCTGAAAAGACTTTGGAAGCTCTCTGTAACACACCTCCAGGTTGGCGATATTTCCGAATTGATTAAGATTGAATTGTCAGATGATCAGAAAAAACTTCGCCACAAAATTCACTCAACTATTACTAAAGTGAATGACGATATCGGCCGCCGCTATACATTCAACACCGCCATTGCGGCCGTTATGGAATTAAGCAATAGCCTGTCACAAGCAAAAGACTACTCGGATAATGGTCATGCGATTATGCGAGAAGGTCTGGAAACGGCTATTTTGCTGTTGTCACCCATAGTCCCGCATATCACCGATGCCTTATGGCGTGAATTTGGACACACAGAACCTGTGATTGATGCGACCTGGCCTGAGATTGATGACTCCGCGCTTGTACAGAATGAGCTACAGCTCATGGTACAGGTGAATGGAAAATTACGAGCAAAAATTGTAGTGCCTGCGAATGCAGATCAGAAGCAAATTGAAGAAACAGCGGTCTCTGATGAAAACGTACAAAAGTTTATTGCCAAAAAAGACATCAGAAAGGTCATTGTTGTGCCTGGACGACTGGTGAATATCGTCGTTTCATAATAAGCTAGGCACATGATTCACGCCTGAACGTGCTTCTTTTTAGCTGATTAAACGTCAGTATTATATAAATAGATTTCCACTGGAAAAATCAGATGAGACCAATAATAAGACAATTAAATAGATTCTCTGTTTTAATCATTACTTTTCTATTGATGGAAATGAGTGCCTGTGGTTTTCAGCTTAGAGGAACAAACCTGCAAGCCATACAAAATGTCACTATCTATGTTCAATCTTTGGGGGCCGATATCCTTGCTGCAGAAGTAAAACGACAGTTACTGGATGCTGACGTAAAAACAGTATCCAGCGCATCAAAAGCAGACTTTACAGTTACCTTGAGTAATGAATCTTTTCAATCAAAAGTTTTATCTGTGTCGCCCACCACAGGCAAGGTGGAGGAATATGAAATCACCTATAAGGCCATGCTCAAGATTGCCAACAGGGACAATAGTACTACCGCAAGTGCCGAACCAATCTCGGCATCACGCGATATTATCTTTGAGCAAGGTGCTGTTCTGGCCACAATCGAAGAATCAGCGGTATTAAAGAGAGATATTGCCAGGCAAGCTGCTGCATCCGTCCTCAGGCGGCTTAGAGCTGCAGTTCAGTAATGCAACTAAAGGCAGAACAGTTACCTGACCAAATTGAACGCAAAGGACTTTCCCCGGTTTACCTGATCAGTGGTGATGAGCCACTACAACTTAATGAAGCTTCGGATTTCATCAGACGCAAAGCCAGGGAACAAGGCGTTGAAGAACGCGTTGTGCTGGATGTTGCAACTGGTTTTGACTGGAACAAGCTGATCGAAGAAAACGCCAGCATGTCGTTATTCGCCAGTACGCGACTCATTGAATTACGCATGGGCTCCAGCAAACCCGGACGCGAAGGCGGAAAAGTTTTGACAGAATACGCCGAACAACTCGCGGGAGAAAATATTTTACTCATCACTAGTGACCGATTGGACAAACAGGTTCAAAAAAGCAAGTGGTATAAATCACTGGATAAGGTCGGCGTTACAACACAAGTCTGGCCTATTGAAACAGGCAAACTGCCCAACTGGATCCGTCAGCGTGTACAAAAATGTAATAAACGCATTACTTCGGATGCAGCACAACTTGTTGCCGATCGCGTTGAAGGTAACATGCTCGCAGCAAGTCAGGAAATTGATAAGCTTTGTTTGCTGGTCAACAACGATGAAATCACTGCCAAAGATGTCATCGCAGCCGTGACTGACAGTACCCGTTATGATGTGTTCTCCCTCATTGAATGCGCATACGCCGATGAGACAAAACGTCTGGTCCGAATGTTGAATGGACTAAAAAGCGAAGGCATGGATCCGATGGCTGTTTATGGTGCATTGATGTGGGATTATAGACGCCTGTGCACAATGGCCCATCATTTCAACAATGGTTTAACATTAGACAAATTATTTTCAGACTATCGAATTTGGGATAACAAACGTAAACAAGCGATTAAATCAATTTTACAAAGGCATCCTGTAAAAAAATTACATGAATTATTAAAACAAGCTAACGCCCTGGATAGAACAATCAAGAGCGCTGAAAAGCATACCGCCTGGGATGCCATGTTAGCATTATTACTGGCTTTTTCAGGGCATAACGTCAATTACTCAAATTAATAATATGTAAAAGATAGCTTCGTACGAAGCTATCTAAGATAATTAAAAGATGGACATCAAACAATATATACAAGACACAGGTAAGCGTGCCAGAGCAGCTTCCCGCATTATGGCAAAGGCAGATACAGCCACCAAAAATCAGGCCTTGTTAAAAATTGCTGACTTGATTATAGAATCTCAAGCTAATCTGCTAGAGGCCAACGCCCTGGATCTTGCCGCTGGTAATGCAAACGGACTGGATGATGCATTACTTGATCGACTCGAACTAACCCCGGAAAGGATTAAAGCAATGGCCGATGGACTTCGTCAGGTTGCCGACCTCCCGGATCCCAT
>CAZDFI010000024.1:0-5381 GCA_964504725.1 uncultured Enterobacteriaceae bacterium | reverse complement strand
TGGAAGAGATGCCTTCTGGAATTAAGGTCGGGAGAATGCGCGTACCCTTAGGCGTTATCGGTATTATTTATGAGTCGCGTCCTAATGTAACTGCAGATGCTGCTGCACTTTGTCTTAAATCTGGCAACGCCACCATATTACGCGGCGGTTCGGAAGCTGTTAATTCAAATCAGGCTATTGCTACCTGTATCAAAGAAGGATTACAGGCTTGCGGGTTGCCCGATGATGCTGCACAGGTGATTGAAACAACAGACCGCGCTGCGGTTGGTGAGTTACTTAAGATGTCGGAATATGTTGATGTTATCATTCCACGCGGCGGCAAAGGATTAATCGAACGCGTCAGTAAAGAAGCGCGTATGCCAGTGATTAAACATCTCGACGGTATCTGTCACGTCTATATCGATGACCATGCCGACCTGGATAAGGCAATAAAGATTGCTTACAACGCCAAGACACAACGCTATGGAACCTGCAACACCATGGAATGTTTATTGGTTGCTGAAAGTATCGCTGAACCAGTCCTGAGTGAACTCGGACCTATGTATGAAAAAGCCGGCGTAGAGATTAGAGGCTGCGACAAATCACTTAAGATCTTGCCTAACATCAAGAAAGCAACGGATGAAGACTACCACACAGAATATTTAGCGCCCATCATGTCGATGCGTATCGTCAGCGGGTTGGAAGAAGCCATGAATCACATTCACGAATATAGTTCAGATCACACGGATGCCATTGTCACGGAAAATCAAGACAATGCTGACAGGTTCCTTCGTGAAGTTGATTCATCCTCGGTCATGGTCAATGCTTCACCCCGGTTTGCTGATGGTTTCGAATATGGTCTTGGTGCTGAAATCGGTATTAGTACTGATAAATTTCATGCCCGCGGTCCTGTTGGTCTGGAAGGATTAACCTCACAAAAATATATTGTCATCGGTGATGGTCATATTCGTGAATAGAATTTTTGCATTATTTCCCCGTTTTATCATCTTCCTTAATGATTGAACCATGACGCAGCCGGTGGGCATTCTGGGAGGCACCTTTGATCCAGTCCATAATGGCCATTTACATCTGGCAACAACGTTTCTCGAAACATTAAACATGGCTGAGCTTCGTTTTGTTCCGTTAAATACTCCACCACATCGAATCCCACCACTAGCCTCGGCTGAACAACGACTCAAAATGCTTAAGCTTGCAGTAGAAAACCAGGCTGATTTGAAAGTCGATGATTGTGAAATTCAACGAGGTGGAATTTCTTATACGATTGATACGTTAAAGCATCTTCGGAAAACATTAAACGAGACACCTGTCTGTTTGCTCATGGGAATGGAAAATTTCAAAACCCTGAATCGTTGGCATCAATGGCAATCCTTGCTGGATTATGCGCATATCGTTATTGCCAGTCGTCCCGGGAGTGATAATAAGCTTACTGATGGAGAAATGAAGAATTTAATGGATGACCCCATCACGCAATCCGTAGTGGTTCTGCACCAACAACCAGCAGGACTCATCCTGCAGCTGGATATTCCCATGCTTGATATATCATCAACACAAATAAGAAATAATTTTCAAGACAATTTGAATTCAAACTCATTATTACCCAATAAAGTGCTAGACTTTATACAGACCCACCATTTATATAAACAATAAATATGAAATTAGAAAAACTCGCTGGACTGATTATAGAAACATTGGAAGACAACAAAGCCACCAATATTATTACCCTTGATATAAGAGATTTATCCTCCTTCGCCGATTTAATGATTATTGCCAGTGGCACATCCACTAGGCAGGTCACGTCAATCGCAGAAAAACTCATCGAAAAAACCAAAAAGAAGAAAGTTCCGCCCTATGGCTCAGAAGGCAAGCAATACGGTGAATGGGTATTAGTCGATCTCGGGGACATCATCGTCCATATCATGCACCCGACAACACGAGCGCATTATCAACTGGAAAAACTCTGGTCACCGATGGATGATTCAGATTCCGCTCAGCAAACCGTTCATTAAATAAAGATTTTCTGATTAATGAGAATCCATCTCATCGCCGTGGGCAAAAAAATGCCTGAATGGGTCAATAACGGATTTTCAGAATTCATCAAACGCATGCCGCCGGAACTTCAAATCAATCTGATCGAAATTACACCTTCAGTAAGAAACAAAACCACACCCATAGAAAAAAATATTAAAGAAGAAGGCGAACGCATTCACTCGGCGATTCCTTCTAACTCAAGATTGATCGTGCTGGATGTAAAAGGAAAAAACTTCAGCAGCATTGCGCTTTCAAAAAAGATGGAAGAATGGTTTCCTCAAGGTCAAGATATTGCGATAGTCATCGGTGGCGCAGATGGAATTGATGATCGAATTAAACAACAAGCAGATGAAACCTGGTCGCTTTCATCTTTCACGTTACCACATGCTTTGGTCAGGGTTGTTGTTGCAGAGCAACTATATCGGGGGTGGAGTATTTTGCAGGGGCATCCGTATCATCGGGAGTGATTGTTTTAATTTTAGTTAGCTGCCTCTCTTAGTTCATTGACAGCTTTAAAGTTTTCCCCAATGCTTCAGCCACCTTCTCAAGTGTGGATAGGCGAATATCTTCAGCATGGTTTTCAATTCTTGATATAGCCGATTTTTTCGTTTTTAATTTCTTCGCCAATTCTTCCTGAGTAAAGCCCGCATTCTCTCTTGCCTGACGCAGCATCACGCCCAGTTTTAAATCTGAGTACCCTGACTCATAACCTTCCGCAAAGGTTACATCTTTTACTTTTCTCTTTTTTACGTATTTTTTCAAATCACTCATAACATTTACCTCTCAAGACATGATCTTTTTTCCGAGCCTCTGCAACTGCAATTTCTTTCTTTGGGGTTTTCTGCGTTTTCTTCTGAAAGGCATGATTCAAAACCACCAAATGCCTCTCTTCGAGAAAACCCAATATGCGAAAAATATTATTGCCGGATTGAACCCGAATTTCCCAAAGATCATCCGTTCCAGTCATTTTCTTGAAATATTTAACCGGCACGATCTCTAACTCTTCGACAAGCTGCATTACCCAGGTTACTTTCTGGGCTTGTTTCGAAGACAAAGTATCCAGAAATTCTTCTACTGGACAATATCCCGATTCCGTTCGATAAAATATTATTTCCCTCACTGGCTAAATGTTCACATATATGTGAACTCATGTCAATGTGAGATTTGACCACTAATGATTTGCGTACATCACGTTTAGCCGCAGGTGTTGATTATTTTGAAAGAGGTATCCGTATCATCGAGGGCGATAGCAATTGGGCTTAATTTAGTACGCTTCGTTTAAGATCTGGTTTCGCCCGTACGGCGACTCACTTTTCTTCAAAGAAAAGTAAGCAAAAGAACCTTTCCCTAATGTCTTACCCTGCGGGTTCCTGAATTTATTTTGATGACCAACGCGTCACCCATAGGCTCATCCATGATCCGATGGGCTAAAATGTACGTCCTGTACATTTTTCGCTACTCATCAAAACAAATTCAGTAAGACATCAACGGGGGAGTAAAGGCAACTAAACACAACCAAAGTGGCATCTTTGTAAAGATCGATCTATCCTGAAACATTACTATTTATCAGTACAAAAGGAATAGTAATGAAAATGCCGCACATCAATAAATTATGCCGCTGAGCCTAGGCAATCATAGCAATGCGTATTTATCTTGATTCACGTGATCATATCAGTCTTGTCGAGAGAAAAACCTTGCAAGAAACGGACACGTTCGAAGGGATGCTAAGGGAGTGTGGTAACGAGCTTATCTTTTCCCTACATAATATTATTGAATGTTGTGCGCCCCTTAATCAGGCGGGGGATCAAACAAATGTAATGAGGACTCTAAATCGGCTGGAAAGTATGCCTCATATATATATTGCAGAGGTGAAAATTCCTGCTATGGAACTTGAGGAATCAATAAGTGCATTTCTAAACGACAGGGAATACTCGGATGTCGACCCCTTTGTTCCGCGATTTGACTACGTAGTAGCACCATTTGAAGAGCCTCCTACAGCAGATTATCTAAAGTATGGGCTGGCTCATACCGTGTTCGAGCTTTGGAACGAGGATCCTGGCCTTCTTGACGGGTATCCTGACCAAGCCGAACGGTTACGGGAAATTCTAAAGTCAGATCGTGCTAGAAATGATTACAAGAGACACGAGACAAACTTTTCAAGCTCAGTTGCCCGGAATCTTCACTTATATAATATTACCTTTACTCCCGACAATATTAGTGATCTATCCTACTGGATATATGAAAATCCTAACCGGTGCCCAGCAATAAGGCTTGGTTACGAAGTTTTCCACAAATTACTGAGAAACATAACCGACGGAGGCGAAGTATCAGATATCCCAGATTTCGCGCATGTTGACTGTATTCCTTATGTCGATGCAATCACTCTGGACAATAGAATGCGAGGTTACGTCGCGCAAACAGATCAAAGTCTTGGTACTCAATATTCGAACAAAGTTTATCGAAGTGTCGATGATATTGAAGAATTACTGAAAAACACGGCGTTATAACCTGCTACCCTTTGGCATTGCCGAAAAATCAACGAAGAAATAATCCCCATCATATCGTGCCGAACAGGTGAATGATTTTAAGGTTATTTGAACAGGACGTTCAAATAAGTGGAACCAAGACAGGAAGTCTTGTTTCCGCGACCTTAAAAATCATGCAACTGTGAGGGTATCCGCAGGACACGATATCGGGGTGTCTTTTTTTCTTGGGTACTTCATTTTTTGGACAAGCAAAAAAGAAGTACCTCGCCGCTAAAAGGCGAAACCAATGCTAAAATACGCCACCAATTTCAAATCTACCAAAAAACAAAAATACAATGAAAATCAACCTGGCCTCAACCTCCCCCCGCCGCATACAACTCCTCAAACAAATCGGCATTGACTTCGAACTGGTTAATGTCGAAATCGACGAAACCTGGGACGGTAAAGAACCCGCCAAAATTCACGTCAAACGGTTGGCACTGGAAAAAGCCCATGCAGCAAAATCAAAGATAAAAAATAACTTGCCGATCCTCGCTGCGGACACTTGTGTTGTCATCGACAATGTAATTCTGGGTAAAGCTGAAACAAAAGAAGAGGCAATCAATATGCTAGAACAATTATCTGGCAGGACACATCATGTGTATACCGCCGTTGCCCTCGTTACTGAAACCAAACAAGTTTGCCTGAATATCAACCACGTGAGTTTTCGCCCATTAAGTGATACTGACATCCTGCAATATTGTGAAACGGAAGAACCCCTGGGTAAGGCAGGTGCCTATGCGATACAGGGCAAAGGCGCTGCCTTTATCGAACGCCTGGAAGGTAGTTATTCTGGTGTGATGGGTCTGCCGCTTTATGAAGTTACAG
>CAZDFI010000023.1:2008-29626 GCA_964504725.1 uncultured Enterobacteriaceae bacterium | reverse complement strand
TCACACTCATTTCTCATTAATGATTTACTAACAGGTGATCTGTTAATTGTTTAGCGAGTATCAAGGCATCTTCACGACCAAATTTGGCAGGATAATAATCTTTGCGACTCCCCACTTCGTCAAAACCCAATTTCTCATAGATTTTTAATGCCTGCCTGTTTGATGGTCGCACTTCAAGAAACATGACATCTGCATAATGACCCTTTGCCAGATCAATCAGATAATCAAGCATCTCTTTTCCCAGGCCATTATTCTGCAAATCAGGCTTGATACAAAGATTCAGGATATGCGCTTCATCTGCGAGCACAGACATAACCCCATATCCCGAAACACACTCACCCTGCTCCATCAACCAGCAGCAATAACCAGCGCTTAAACAGTCCTGAAAAATACCTATTGACCAGGGGAACTCATAGACAGCTTCTTCAATCGCTATCACTTGTTCCAGATCTAGTTCTGACATGGGACGAAAAACAATCGTTGCCTGTTTGAGGATAGCGCTCATGTTGTTTCCCTATAAACCCGCATCGCAAGTTGCAAATCCTGCCACGCCTTTCTTTTTTCACGCGGAGATCGTAATAGATAGGCAGGATGATAAGTCACCACCACAGGAATGCCTGTATCAGCATATTGATAACGCTGGCCACGCATTTTCCCGATGGGTGTTTCTGTCTGCAGCAGATTTTGGGCGGCGATACGACCCACCGCAAGGATGATTTTCGGTTGTAATAAACCAATTTGCTCTTTCAGATAACTTGAGCAAGAGACAACCTCATCTGGTTTCGGATCCCGATTATTTGGCGGACGACATTTGAGAATATTCGCGATAAAGACCTGCTCTCTTTGCAAACCACAGGCAAACAACATGCTGTTTAGTAATTTACCAGCACGTCCAACAAAAGGTTCTCCCTGTCTATCTTCCTCTGCGCCCGGTGCTTCTCCGATGATTAACCAATCTGCGTTATGATCACCGACACCAAATACAGTTTGTGTTCGTCCTTGATGTAGTTCGCATTGCTGACAATTTGCAACACGTTGTCGCAGATCTGCCCAAGAATCACTTTCATCAACAACTGTTTCGGGAACGGAATCGACAATCACTCTGTCTTTTGACCAATAAACATCTACTCCCATGGTCTGCAGATAATATTCTTGTGTCTGTGTCAAGGCCATTATAGTTATCTCAAACCTGGTCGTCTCAAACTTGCGGATGTGCCCGTTCAGTTTGTTCCTGAGCTTTATTCAATGCATTGATATAGGCCTTCGCAGAAGCAATGATAATATCCGTATCCGCACCTTGTCCGTTAATCACCCGGCCATCCTTATCAATCCTGACAGTAACCTCTCCTTGTGAATCTGTCCCTGTCGTAATATTGCTCACTGAATAAAGTTCCAGTTTACAGCCACTATTCACAACCGACTCGATTGCCTTAAAAGTTGCATCGACAGGCCCACCTCCATCAGAGGTGGCATGTTTCTCCTCACCATCAATCGTCAAAGTCACTTCTGCAACGGGAATTTCACCGGTTTCAGATTTCACCTTCATAGCAACGAGTTTGATCCTTTCCATCGCCGTTTCATGAAAGGTATCAGTGACCAGTGCCTGTAAATCTTCATCGAAGATCTCATGTTTCTTGTCTGCAAGATCTTTAAAGCGACTGAACGCAGCGTTAATATCTTCTTCGCGTTCAAACACGATTCCCAAATCAGATAATCTGGATTTAAATGCATTACGCCCTGAATGTTTACCTAAGACCATTCTATTGGCGTTCCAACCAACATCTTCAGCGCGCATGATTTCGTAAGTCTCGCGGCTTTTGAGTACGCCATCCTGATGGATGCCTGCTTCGTGGGCAAAGGCATTGGCTCCGACAATGGCCTTGTTCGGTTGTACAGGGAAACCCGTCACACTTGAGATCAAACGTGAACAAGTCATAATTTGCGTAGTATCCAAAGTCGTATCGCAAGGAAATACATCCTGACGTGTACGCACAGTCATGACAACTTCCTCCAATGACGCGTTACCGGCGCGCTCACCCAAACCATTGATGGTACATTCAACTTGTCTGGCACCATTCATGACCGCTGCAAGTGAGTTACCAACCGCCAAGCCCAAATCATTATGACAATGCACTGAGAATATAGCCTTGTCAGAATTCGGTATCCTTTCAATCAATTGCTTGATCAATTCCCCAAATTGCTGAGGCAAGTTATATCCCACCGTATCTGGAATATTTACCGTGGTTGCACCAGCGTCAATAACAGCCTCCAATACTCGACATAAAAAATCCAGTTCTGAACGGCCAGCATCTTCAGGAGAAAATTCAACATTGTCTGTATAGTTACGCGCGCGTTTGACTGCATGCACCGCATGCTCCACAACCTGATCAGGTGTCATGCGTAATTTTTCTTTCATATGAATCGGTGATGTCGCAAGAAAGGTATGGATCCTTAATGATCTGGCTGGTTTTAAGGCAGCCGCTGCCCTATCTATATCTTTGTCCAGTGCACGTGCCAGTCCGCAAACTGTACTGTCCTGAATTACCTCTGCGACCTGATATACGGCTTCGAAATCACCGTTGCTTGCGATGGGGAAACCCGCCTCTATTACATCCACTTTCATGCGCTCCAGCGCCTTGGCAATACGAACCTTTTCATCCTTGGTCATTGACGCACCAGGACTTTGTTCACCGTCGCGAAGTGTTGTATCAAATATTATTAATTTGTCTTGCATGATCCTGCTCCAAACCTGCATCCATACTACAGTAAGGATGCGTTACCATAAACGAATTTGTTGTGTGTAACTTACACACGCATTTACTTCTAATTTTTTTGAGGTGGTTTATTTTGCCCGGTAGGGCAGTAGGCGTAGTAACAGACCAGGAGAAACGCCGAATGACGATCCGGTATTTAAAAATAATTGGAAATTTTGATTGAATGTCTTCATCACAGTACGAAATATAACCACACTTTCAAGTATTGCAAGTGGTTTTAGAGAAAAAGGCCCTGATGTGTGTCGGTAATCAGCTTTGGCTATCTGAAGATTCCTGAAGTTTTCTTGATGCACGATGTTTGCGTATAAATAGAAGCGTCATTACCGGGCCGGAGATAGCATAAACCAGAGCAATAGAAAATAATACAAGTGGAGGCTCACTCGCAATAAACACAAACAGTAATACCAGCAGCAAAATTCCAACAAATGGGATGCGACCTTTAAAGTCGATTTGCTTTAGGCTGTAAAACCGAATATTACTGACCATCAATATTCCAGCGACCACTGTGACTGGAAATGCGAGGATGGTCAAATTCGCGACATCTACAAACGTCTGTGTCTCACCAAGCCATATCATCCCTGCAAGCAAAGCGGCAGCAGCAGGACTGGGTAATCCCTGGAAGAACTGTTTATCATCGCTGCCTGCTTGTGTGTTGAATCGTGCGAGTCTAAGCGCAGTAGATGCTGTATAAACAAATGCCGCAAGCCAGCCTAATTTACCCATCCCGGACAAGGCCCACTGGTACATAATTAAGGAAGGTGCCAGACCAAATGAAATCATATCGGACAGGCTATCGTACTCGACACCAAAATCAGATTGCGTATTTGTTAAGCGCGCAATACGACCATCCAGGCCATCCATCACCATGGCGATAAAAATAGCGATTGCAGCGGCTTCAAATTGTGAATTCATGGCTGAGACAATGCCATAGAAACCGGCGAACAGACCTGCTGTTGTAAACAGATTAGGAAGAAGATAAATACCGCGACGACGTTTCAAATTTTTTCTGCCCTGGTAATCAACATAATGATCAGATATTCATTCTGGTGTTCTTGTTGAATTAACTACAAATTGAAACCAGACTCCAATCCTTCTGAATGAATAATACGCCGATGAAACTAATTAATTCCACACAATTCTGACAGATCACATACAAATTGATCTGAGTTAAATAGCATTCCCTGCAACGGCACCTTTTCCATGAGGGTTATTGTCATTTATCATACTCACTGATTCCTCGCGAATAAAATGCGCAAGAATATCTTCTCCTGAAGCAATAAATTGGCCGATTTCAACATCAAATTTTGAGCTTACCGGAATAAATACATCAACCGTACCACCGAAATATAAGTATCCACACCTTTGTCCGTGACCAAGACGCTCACCAGATTGAATATAAATTCGAAAACATGCCGCTGCAAAAGCCCCTAATCTGAATACAACCACCACATCATCACCTTCGTCCGTTCTAATCCAGAAGGCAAACTTACGTATTCCATTTTCTTCCCTGCATTTCTCTGACCATTGCTCCATCACTTTCCCTTCAACAGGGCTACGTAAAGAGTAAATATCAAAGCTCGACATCTTTATCCTGACTCTCTTCGCTCGGCGATTAATCCCCTGTAATTTGATCCAGGGATCGTCAGTTTCATCAATCTGAATAATCCTTCCATGCACCGGGCTGAGTAGCGCAAGTGGTAATGATGGAATAGTTCGTTGTGGATCTCTTAAGAGAAACAGAAAAAAACAAAAAATAAACGTCAGAATGACGACTATGCTGATGCTAAAATAATAAAAAGCCAATAAAATCAATCCTGCCAACACGAACAAAGGCAGCCAACCTTCTTTAGCGATAAATGGATAGCTATTACTAGGCACGCTTCAACCTTAAAAAGACAAGGCCCTGACTACAGCACAGATCCTTTTCAATCATTTTTATCATCAGACCAATTTAAGCAAAGACCAGATATTCTAGTTCTTATCTGTATCAACAAGCTTGTTTGCCTTGATCCATGGCATCATAGATCGAAGTTTCTCACCAACGATTTCAATTTGATGTTCTCGGCTCAATCGACGCTTGGCCTTCATCCCGGGAGCACCACTTTGGTTCTCCAGAATAAATTCCTTGGCAAATTCGCCGTTCTGAATCTCTTTCAGAATTTGCTTCATGACCTTTTTGGTATCTTCTGTGATAACACGTGGGCCACGAGTAAAGTCTCCATATTCTGCGGTATTGGAAATCGAATATCGCATGTTCGCGATACCACCTTCATAAATCAGATCAACAATTAATTTAGTTTCGTGCAAACACTCGAAATAGGCCATTTCCGGCGCGTAGCCGGCTTCGACCAGTGTTTCAAAACCAGCTTGAATCAGTGAAGTGATACCACCACACAAGACCGCCTGTTCACCAAATAAATCGGTTTCTGTTTCTTCACGGAAATTGGTTTCGATGATTCCTGCACGACCACCACCATTTGCAGACGCATAGGACAGAGCAAGGTCTTTCGCCTTACCTGAAGCATCCTGGTGAACTGCAATCAGGGAAGGAACACCCCCACCCTGCGTATAGGTTGATCGGACAAGATGGCCCGGACCTTTTGGTGCAATCATAATGACATCCAGATCAGCACGGGGCTCGATTTGTTCAAAATGGATATTGAAGCCGTGGGCAAAAGCCAAAGTAGCACCCTCTTTCAAGTTTGGCGCAACCTGATCACGATACAGTGCTGCCTGATGTTCGTCTGGAGCAAGGATCATAATGACATCAGCCCATGCCACTGCATCTTCGATAGATTTCACTGCCAGACCTGCGGTCTCTGCTTTGGCCGCAGAACTGGAGCCTGGTCGTAAACCGACACAAACATCCACTCCAGAATCGTTCAGGTTATTCGCATGCGCATGCCCCTGTGAGCCGTACCCAATAATTGCAACCTTTTTAGCCTGAATCAGCGTAAGGTCTGCATCCTTGTCATAATAAATATTCATAATCTCTAGCTCTCAAAAAAAAAATAAAAACCTAATGGAATAAAATTTATAGTGCAGTTGATACTACTGAATCGCTTTATCACCACGTGCGATGCCTGACACTCCTGAACGCACCACCTCCAGAATGACGTTGTCATCCAATGCACCGATAAATGCATCCAGCTTATCGCCAGCACCTGTCATCTCGATAGTGTAAGAGTTTTCTGTGACATCAATAATTCGGCCACGAAAGATATCAACTAATCGTTTAATTTCCTCGCGGTTTTCACCCCTGGTCAGCAACTTGATTAACATCAGTTCACGCTCGATGTGACGGCTCTCATTCAGGTCAATGACTTTAATCACATCAACCAGCTTATTCAGATGCTTGGTGATCTGTTCAATGATTTCATCTGAACCTGAAGTTACCAGTGTCATGCGCGAGACAGTAGGATCTTCTGTTGGTGCAACAGTCAATGATTCAATATTGAAAGCACGCGCTGAAAACAGACCGGAGACGCGTGATAATGCACCTGTTTCATTCTCCATCAGTAAAGAAAGTATGTGTCTCATGATCAGGCCAACTCCCTGTCTGGTGATAGATGCATTTCATGATGTCCTTTACCCGCTGCAATCATCGGATAAACGTTTTCCGTTTTGTCAGTGATAAAGTCGATGAAGACCACTTTTTCTTTTTCCTGTAGTGCCTCTTTTAAAGCTGATTCGACATCGGCAGATTTTTCGATACGCATGCCAATGTGACCATAGCTCTCGGCCAATTTAACAAAATCAGGTAAGGCCTCCATGTAAGAATGTGAATAACGACTTTCATAGAAAAATTCCTGCCACTGCCTGACCATCCCCATGTAGCGATTATTCAAATTAATCACAGTAAACGTTATCCCGTATTGCAGGCAGGTAGAAAGCTCCTGCAGACACATGACAATACTGGCGTCACCTGTAATACAGACAACCGTTTCATCTGGGAAGGCTTTCTTAACACCCATGGCAGCGGGCAAGCCAAAACCCATGGTGCCCAGACCACCTGAGTTGATCCACCGCCTTGGTTTGTCAAATTTGTAATATTGAGCTGCCCACATCTGGTGCTGACCAACATCCGAAGTGATGTAAGCATCACCCTTGGTCAGTTCATACAGTTTTTCTATAACGAACTGCGGCTTGATGATTTCACTGTTACGATCATATGCGAGACAATTAATCCCTTGCCATTCCTTGATCTGATTCCACCACGGTTCAAGATTTTCTGCAGTAGGCAGATCTTTCCTCATTTCAAGTAAAGCAGATAATTCAAGCAAGACATGCTTGACGTCACCAACAATAGGGATATCAACCGGAATATTCTTGGATATGGACGCCGGATCTACATCAATATGAATAATCTTTGCCGTAGGGCAAAACTGTTCTAAATCTCCAGTGACACGATCATCAAAACGCGCACCGATGGCTATCAAAACATCACAATGATGCATTGCCATGTTGGCTTCATAGGTACCATGCATTCCTAACATGCCGACAAATTGTTTGTCCGTGCCGGGATAGGCACCCAATCCCATTAGTGTATTGGTTATCGGGAACCCCAGTTTCCGAGTGAACGCAGTTAATTCTTCATTGGCATTCGACAGGATCGCACCGCCGCCTGAATAAATCATCGGCCTTTTGGCGGAGGCAATCAATTCAACGGCACGTTTTATCTGCCCTGTATGTCCTTTGATAACAGGCTTATAGGAGCGCATATCTACACTATCAGGATATTCGTATTCGCAACTATCTGCGGTGATGTCCTTTGGGATATCCACAACAACAGGCCCTGGTCGACCCGTCGTCGCCACATAAAATGCCTTTTTGATGGTGGATGCCAGATCTTCAACATTCTTCACCAGGAAATTGTGTTTTACGCATGGACGAGTCACACCAACAGCATCGACCTCCTGAAAAGCATCATTACCGATCAGGTGTGTCGGCACCTGGCCCGTGAAAACGACGAGAGGACTCGAGTCCATGTAAGCGGTGGCAATACCTGTGACACAATTGGTTGCCCCTGGGCCTGACGTCACCAGCACCACCCCGGGTTTCCCCGTGGCACGCGCATAGGCATCGGCAGCATGTGTTGCCCCCTGTTCATGACGTACCAGGATATGCTCGACATCGTCCTGTTTGTACAATGCATCATAAATATGTAATACGGCGCCACCGGGATAACCAAACAAATGTTCGATCCCCTCGTCTTTCAGGGCACGAATAAAAATTTCTGCTCCCCGAAGCACCTCTTTTGTCTTACCCAATATCCTGTTTCCTGTCGATTTTGAATTTCATTAGTGTAAACCTCGGAAAGTTACTTATATTCTCGTCTCAGGTCAAGTTGTGCTTTGCACAAAAAGTAAATCATTCAGAAAATTCAAAAAAAATAATTGAGAATTCACCCTTCAGTCCAGTTAGGCTAAAATACGCATCCAAAAATACCTATAGCAGAGACAAATGCGAACATCTCAATACTTGATCGCCACACTCAGAGAAGCTCCTTCTGAAGCAGAGATTATCAGTCACCAGCTAATGTTGAGGGCAGGCATGATCCGTAAGATTGCCTCTGGCATTTACACATGGCTACCAATGGGTCTACGTGTTCTCCGTAAGGTAGAGGCCATTATACGCGATGAAATGGATCGCGTTGGAGCTCAGGAACTACTGATGTCAGGTGTACAGCCTGCGGAACTTTGGCAGGAGTCAGGGCGTTGGGAACAATATGGTCCTGAGTTACTTCGACTCAAGGATAGACACGAACGAGACTTTTGCCTGGGCCCCACGCATGAGGAAATCATCACCGATCTGATCCGAAAAGAAATAAGAAGTTATAAGCAGTTACCCTCCATTTTTTACCAGATTCAAACCAAGTTTCGTGATGAAATCAGGCCACGTTTTGGCATCATGCGCGCACGGGAATTTTTGATGAAAGATGCCTACTCCTTTCATCTAACAGACGAATCTTTGCAGGAAACTTATGATCAAATGTTCGCCACCTATACCCGAATATTTGAACGCCTGGGCCTGAAATTTCGTGCAGTACAGGCCGATAGTGGCAATATCGGTGGTAATGCATCTCACGAATTCCACGTCCTGGCGGACTCCGGGGAAGATCAAATCGTCTTTACCGAAGAGGGAAAATATGCCGCGAACATTGACCTCGCCGAAGCACACCTCCCAGAAGGCACGCGTGATGAGCCCAAAGAAATACTCAGCAGTGTCGACACACCTGGACAACATAGTATTGAAGATGTTAGTCAATTTTTAAAAACAACCGCTGATAAATGCATTAAGACATTGGTAGTAAAAGGTCAGAATGTTCCCTTAGTTGAATTGGTACTACGAGGGGATCACGAACTCAACAAGGTAAAGGCAGAAAAAATACCGGAAATTGCAACACCACTTGAGTTTGCCAGTACCGAACAAATTAAAAAATTACTGCACTGTGCCCCAGGGTCAATCGGTCCAGTGAATATCAATATTCCAGTTATTGTTGACCACAGCGCGCTACAGCTTGCGGATTTCATCTGCGGCGCTAATGATGATGGAAAACACCTCACCGGCGTGAACTGGGGACGAGACTTACCTGAGCCACAGGGAGTGGATATTCGCAATGTCGTTAAAGGTGAATCTGCGCCCGATGGTTCTGGCAAACTTGATATTGCCCGGGGCATAGAAGTTGGCCATATCTTTCAGTTAGGTAAGAAGTATAGTGAATCAATGAAAGCCACCTGCCTGGATGAAAATGGCGATGCTCAGACATTGACCATGGGGTGTTACGGTATTGGTGTCTCAAGAATCCTGGCTGCTGCGATAGAACAGAATCATGACGATAATGGCATTATCTGGCCTGATGCGATTGCACCATTTCACGTTTCACTGGTGCCCATTAATATGCACAAATCTCAACGCTTACGCGACGCCGTAATGGCACTATACAAGGAGCTTCAGGATGCCGGGATTGAAGTACTTCTCGATGACCGTAAAGAACGACCCGGCGTGATGTTCTCAGATGCTGAATTAATCGGTATTCCCCATCGTCTTACTTTCGGAGAACGCGGGCTCGACGCTGGTACCATTGAATACCGGTCTCGAACCGATAGCGAGAATTCAGATATCCTGTTAACTGAAGTCTTAGGCTATATAAAAGAACAATTAGCAAATAACCAGATTGATCCATTTATTTGATTGACCTGGACTAGCGAATAATAAACCCTTCGAATTCCTGAAACGAGATAGTTTCACTGTCAATATCAAGAACCTGGGCCATGGCTGGTCCGGTTTTCAGCCATTGCTGCAAACAATCAAGTTGTTGTTCATCGCCAAAGGCCATCACCTCAACCCGACCATCATGTAGATTTCTTACCCAGCCTGTTAATCCGTATAAATCAGCCTGCTCCTGTGTCGATTGTCGAAACCAGACGGCCTGCACACGTCCTGACACAAAACAATGTAATCCTTTATTCAAGGTTTTAGTCAGCGTACTTCAGTGCTTTATTCACCGGTATTGCCAATGCCACCGACAGACTTGCATCACTATCGGCGAGTACACCCTTTAAAGACTTCTGCCATTTATTGGCAGGACTGTCCATATTGTTTGGTAACTTGCACGGTAGTAATTTATATAAATCCAGGAGTGTTAATTCTCCAAGGTCCCTTATCAGATAATACTGTCCGATTGTGTTTCTATTGATCCAATTTGCCTTGATGAGTAAGTCAAAAATCTCGTTCATGGATGTGTGGGCAATTCGAACACCTGATTTTTTCAACTGCATCACTGACCTTCCAGTTCCCTGTTTTTGTGCCAACCATAACTCTCCAATGATCTGGTAAGCATCCAGAAACCCCCATCGAACTTCAGAATGATGTTTACCAATGTCTTCCATTCTGAACACCGAAAGGCTGTAACTTATTTGCGCACCAAGCAAAACAATTAACCAGGAAACATATATCCATATGAGAAACATGGGGATGACTGCAATGGCACCATAGATTATGGTATAGGTTGAAACGGTTTTTACATACACGCCGAAGGTATACTTGGCCAGCTCAAATAAGACTGCTGCAGCTACCCCCCCTGTAATTGCATGTCTTCTGTTTACATGGGTGTTCGGCACCAGCACGTATAATAAAGTAAACGCGATACTGGTAGTAAAGAATGGCATTAATGCTAACAATCTGGATTTGATTCTTATCGCACTATCAACATTTTCAATGAGTGGTAGTGCCAGCAAATAGGATGTTGAATAAAAACCTACACCAATCAAGACGGGACCAAGAGTAAGAATTGCCCAATACACCAGAAATCTGGCGATCAAATGACGGCGTTTGTTGATATGCCATATATAATCCAACGCGCTATTGATGGTATACATCAACATTAGCGCAATGATTACCAACAGGATGATACCCGTTGTTGTGAGTTGCGATGCCTTAATCGAAAAATTAATCAGATAATCCCGAATCGTTTGACCGAAGCTTGGAACAAAATTATTGAAGACAAACTCCTGGATGATCTCACTTAAATCCTTGAATACAGGCATATTGCTAAAAAAGCTGAACATCACAGCTATCAGGGGCACCAATGACAAAAGTGTCGTATAAGCCAGTGAGGAAGCAGATTGCATTGTCCGACCCGCAAAAAACTGCTGAAAAACATAACGAATAAAACAAAATAGCCAGATCAAACCAGACTTGACGATAGAAAAAAAATAACTGATTGGCTTATTCTTTAATGACATATCCTGTATCTTTACCCATGCTTCACCCATTCATAAAAATCGAGAATTCACTATGAGCGTTACCATATATCATAATCCCCGTTGTTCAAAATCCAGGCAAACACTGGAAATTCTGAACGCACAAAATGTAGACCTGGAAATCATTGAATATCTGAAGACATCCCCCGATGCCGAGACATTAAAACAAATATTGTCTTATCTGGGTATTCCGGCTAGAGAACTCTTACGTAAAGGAGAAAGTGCCTATAAAGAAGCCGGTCTTGATGATTCAAGTTTGTCTGAAGATGATGTAATTGCTGCAATGGTCAAACACCCAATTTTGATCGAACGACCCGTCGTCGTAAACAATGGCAAGGCAACCATTGGCAGGCCACCAGAAAGTGTACTTGATATACTGTAAGCCATGACGGAGATACTAGTTCTTTATTACAGTCGCAGCGGCAATGTTGCCAGTATGGCGCAACAAATAGGTCGAGGCATTGAATCGGTCAAAGGCATGAAGGCAAGAATACGTACCGTACCAACAGTTTCGGCGGTTTGTGAAGCAAGCGAAGACAGTATCCCGGAAAGTGGCCCACCTTATGTACAGCACGAAGATTTAGTGGAGTGCTCAGGGCTTGCCCTGGGTAGTCCGACCCGGTTCGGGAACATGGCTGCACCACTAAAATATTTTCTGGACAGCACCAGTGATGCCTGGATATCAGGGACACTGATTGGGAAACCTGCCGTGGTCTTTACCTCTACCGCCAGTCTACACGGTGGTCAGGAGAGCACCCTGCTTTCCATGATGTTGCCATTGTTACATCATGGCATGATGATTCTTGGTATCCCGTATAGTGAACCTGAACTATTCACAACCACCAGCGGTGGCACACCTTATGGCGCCAGCCATACTGCAGGTCAAGATGATGCGCTTGAGTTAAGTGAAGATGAAAAAAAATTATGTTTCGCTTTAGGTAAACGACTTGCTGATGTAACCGGTACTCTGAACTCATAAAAGACACGTTTGCGTTGTATATGGCCTTGATTTAATCCAGACTACTTTTCCTCCAGCAATGTTTTTACAAACGGGACTGTCAATTTTCTCTTTTCTGTGAGTGTCGCTTGATCGAACTTATCCAGCAATTCTAATAACGAAGGCAAATCTCGTTTTACATTGTTCACCAGGTAAGCCGCTACTTCTTCTGGTATTTCGAAGGTGCGCGTGTTTGCTCTTTTTTGTAACAGATTAATTTTATCTTTATCTGACAGTGGTTGCAGGTGATAGGTCAGATCCCAACTGATTCTGGATTTTAAATCCTCCAGTTTAAACGCAAGATCTCTCGGCCCTTTTGAGCCTGTCATGAATAAAGGCTTCTGTTGCTCTCTTAATCGATTGTACAAATAGAACAGGGCCTGCTCCCACTCGTCCTGCCCGGCAATACAATCAATATCATCAACACAGACCATCGACAAATTTTCCAGACCTTCTAGCATTTCCGGACTGAGCTCTAAATACTGGCTTAGCGGAATATAGGCGACATACAGATCAGTCTGACTGGCAAGATTGCATACCGCCTGAAGTAAATGAGACTTGCCGGTAGCTGCTTGTCCCCAGAGATAAAGACTTTGAGCCGTTTCACCAAGGGCAATTGATCGACTGATTATGCAAACTTCAGTGTTCGACCCTTCGATAAAATGTTCAAAGTCTGCGGTTTCACGAAATCCAAATTCAAGCGGTATTTGCACTCCCGAACGCGGTTGTGTCATGTTGAGCTAATCATAATGTGTAATGATTTCTTATCCTACTGTACTAGTCGATAGCTGCCTGTACTAATCTGTTCCAGTGTGTGACCCAATCCAACTGCCCTCGATATCACGGAGGCATCTGCTTGGGTTGTCAGGAGATAAATCACACTGCCCTCGCTGACCTCCTTGACTTCAACTTTGATCACTGAATTAAGTGATTCGAAATAATTTAATACCTTTGAGTATTGGTTGTAGTCCGCAATCTCATTTACAAGAATTTCAATTTCGCCTGATTGAGTATATGTGCCTGCCTGCCCATATTGTTTGGCCAAGGTATCTGCCAGGCCATCAACACCTTCATCCAGTACTGTTTCCACCAACATTCCCTGAGTTACCCAGGAAATCGCTTGATCATCAATATAGGCTATCCAATGAGCCTCCCACAAATCAGGTGAAATAGCTTCAACTCTGCCTGTCAGCACAACGTTAGCGTAATATCGCCTGGATGCAGCCAACACTGGCTCCTGGAAACTGCCCCAGATGTCACTGACCTTCAGTTGGTTCGTATCCTCCAGATCCAGTAACGGGTGCACCAATAAAATGCCTCTGTTTTTCGCACGCGACTCCATCTTTTCCACATAGCCCGAAATATCACTCAACCCTGTCAAACGACGGCCAATGGCATCACTCACCGCTAACCAGACCAATGTTGATGGACGCTCCCTGCCCCATTCCGGAATCGCTGCTTCGCGTAAAACCTTATCCAGTGAAGCGCTATTGAATCGCGCCCAAAGAGTAAGTTGTTGCTTGTCCTCTTCTTTAGTTCGATATTCAAACTGTTGTACATATTGATCTGCATTCAGCAATAATTCGGTTACCCCGTTACGGGAAGGAACCTGACGGTCTCCCGTTAGTTTTATCAAGACGACACGCAAAACGGCAGCCATGTTTTTTTTCCTGTTGCTTGCGGACTGATTCGACACAGGAACCTCAGCCTCATATAAACCGCTGACAACGACGGCCTGAGTGATCGAAGGATAAGACAATGTGGCGCTAAACAATAAAATCGTTAAAAAACTGATTAAAGTTATTTTCATATGACGCACGCTATTCAAGAGATAAAGACAAGTCAAGAAATAACATTCAGGAATATGTCTTAAAGAAAATAAGTATCAGAAATAAGTCTCAGGGATTGCGATGACTCCAGCTCCCCGATACCATTGCTACTTGAAAAACGAGATCCCACAAAAACTCAACTATCAAGATGCCGGAGTAAGTATAGATCGGGGCAATCGGCTGATTGAACAGATCAAATCATCAGCTTCATCCACCCATGGCAAAGGCGTCATGGGGGATCTGGGTGGTTTTGGTGCTCTTTTTGACATTGGCGCTATGAATTACAAGGATCCGGTACTGGTCTCTGGCACCGATGGTGTCGGCACCAAGCTAAAACTAGCCGTTGAGATGAATCAACACAGCACAATCGGCATTGATCTAGTCGCTATGTGTGTCAACGACATCCTCGTCCAGGGTGCCAGCCCTTTATTTTTCCTGGATTATTTTGCCTGTGGAGAATTGGATGTCGATACTGCAAGCGATGTAATTAATGGCATCGCACAAGGTTGCAAGCTTGCAGACTGTGCTTTGATTGGCGGTGAAACAGCAGAAATGCCGGGCATGTACGCCGCAGGAGAATATGATCTGGCAGGTTTTTGTGTCGGTGCCGTTGAACGTGCAGATATTATCGATGGTAGCACTGTGCAGGCAGGAGATGCCTTGATAGGAATCGCTTCAAGTGGACCACATTCCAACGGATATTCTTTAATCCGAAAAGTTCTCGAAGTTTCCTCCAATAATCTAACAACAGAATTTGATGGAAAAACGCTCGGTCAGGTACTACTCGAACCGACAAAAATATATGTCTCAGCGATCAAGCAACTTTTTCAAACATGTAATGTGAAAACCTTGTCTCACATCACTGGTGGTGGATTAATAGAAAATTTACCACGTGTCATTCCAGATAATGCGCAAGTGGTTATTGATACTCACAGCTGGGCACTCCCTCTCGTTTTCGAGTGGCTACAGAATGAGGGGAACATCGAACCACAGGAAATGTATCGCACGTTTAACTGTGGTGTGGGCATGGTGGTTTGTGTATCAGAAAAAGACAGGGATGAAGCAATAAACAGCCTGGAATCTTCAGGCGAAACTGCATGGAAGATTGGAGAAGTAGAGCTTAAGCAGGAGGGATCTGAAATAGTCCGCTTTCTTAACTGAAAGTTTTAGTCCCCAGTCCTTTTTCACTTAATCTTCTTTTTAGACGTTGCCTCCTGGACTGTGGCTAAAAACCCTCTCAAAATACTCATTTCATTTTCATCAAGATTCGCACGATTAAACAAAGATTTTAAGCGCCGCATCAACTTTCTCGGCTGTTCAGGATTTAAGAACCCAACATCGATCATACTTTTCTCCAGATGATCATAGAAATAATTCATCTCATCTGCAGTGGCTAATTTCACTTTAGCCTGATCATCAATCTCGACATTAGTTTTTCCCGTATTCCCTGACTGCAATACCTGAATAAATTCATAACATAATATTTGTACAGCGGATGCCACGTTCAAAGAACTGAAGTCCGGGTTTGTGGGTATCTGTAAAACCACATTACAGTATTCCAGTTCTTCATTACTGAGGCCTGAACTTTCCCGACCGAAGACCAATGCTACTGGCCCATGTTTGACCATCTCAGATAATTTTGATGCATATTCCCGGGGGGTGAAAACAGGATGTGAGATGGTACGTAGTCTCGCTGTAGTTGCGACCACGGCGACACATCCATGTAAGGCCTGCTCAAGCGAATCGCAAACAACAGCCCTGGACAGGATATCATCCGCACCTGCGGCACGTGCTGTCGCTTCTGCATTAGGATAAATTTTTGGCTTCACAAGATAGAGATTATTATATCCCATGGTCTTCATTGCCCTTGCCGCAGCACCAATATTTCCGGGATGCGTAGTTTCAACCATCACCACTCTTATATTCTCTACTGGTCTTTTTACCATCTACACATACCCAACATGTTACTCCCATAATTGATGAGGTAATTTCTCAGTGTTCTATTGCCCGGTGTTACATTAGAATGGGCACAACTATTAATTTTATTACTATTATTTTTGGCAATCATTTCGGAGTCGTCCATGAACCCTATGCTCAATATTGCAATCCGTGCCGCACGTGCCGCAGGAGACGTGATTATACGGCAAATCGATCACGTAGAGGATTTGCCAGTGACAAGAAAAAGCAGGAATGACTTTGTCACCGAAGTCGACAGACATGCCGAATTGGTCATCATCGAGACGCTGCGCAAATCATATCCTGATCATGCGATTTTAGCTGAAGAAAGCGGACAACAAGGTGATAGTCCTTATTTGTGGATCATAGACCCATTGGACGGCACCACAAACTACTTACACGGTTTTCCACAATATGCGGTTTCGATTGCACTACAGCATCGTGGCGAACTCAACCAAGCCGTTGTCTATGACCCCTTGCGACAGGAGTTATTTACCGCCAGCCGTGGTGAAGGCGCTATGTTGAACAACAAACGCATACGTGTCAGTAAACAAAAACATCTGGAAGGAGCGTTACTCGGCACCGGCTTTCCCTTCAAGGAACAGGAGCGCCTGGATGAATATCTCAATTCTTTCAGAGCACTATTCCCGATGACTGCAGGAATTCGACGAGCTGGCGCAGCCTCACTTGACCTTGCATATGTTGCATGTGGAAGGTTGGATGGTTTCTGGGAATTTGGACTCAACCCCTGGGATATGGCGGCAGGGGCCTTACTAATAAAAGAAGCCGGTGGACTCATCAGTAGCTTCGACGGCAAAGATACTTATTTAATAAACGGGGATGTTGTCGCAGCTAATCCGGAAGTACATGATGAAATTCTGAATAAGTTAAGTCACTAATTAATAAGCAACATTGATAAATCCAATATTGAATACGACTAATATCCCTCGTCAGGGGGATTTTTCTGACTATATATCCTATCTGATATAATCCACGCATCCATATGGGGTAATAATTAAAATCAGGACAAGAGTAGTGCTACAGAACTATTTATAGTTTCCATTTTTTTATTTGAGGTGTGTTAAATGAAAGTAGTCATACTTGCTGGTGGATATGGTACACGACTTTCTGAAGAAACGGCTATAACACCGAAGCCAATGATTGAAATTGGTGGGCGTCCTTTGTTATGGCATTTAATGAAATCTTTCTCAAGCCATGGATTTAATGAATTTATTATTGCTCTCGGTTATAAAGGCGAACTAATTAAACGTTATTTCCTGCAATATTCTGAACTCCAGTCAAACCTTAAAATTGATTTGGGAAAGAATTCAATTACAACAGAAAATCGCATCGCTGAAGATTGGCAGATTGAACTAATCGAAACGGGAACAGACACAATGACAGGTGGACGCCTAAAGCACTTAGCTGAGAGAATTGATGATACATTTATATTCACATATGGTGATGGTTTATCAAACATTGATATTAATAAACTTGTTGCCTTTCATAAATCACATGGAAAATTTGCCACAGTAACAGCGGTAACACCTGTATCTCGTTTTGGTTTACTAAATATAGATGACTCACATCAAGTAAAATCATTTTCCGAAAAACCTGATTTTAGAAATGACCTTATTAATGGCGGTTTTTTTGTACTGGAACCGGATGTTCTGGATTACATTAAAGATGATACAACTTCCTGGGAACGCGAACCTTGTGAACAACTTGTAAAAGATGGACAAATGATGGCCTATCAACATACAGATTTCTGGCAATGTGTTGACACTTTACATGAGCTGAGATTACTGAGAAATCTTTGGGATAATGGACAGGCTAGCTGGAAGACCTGGTAATGGATCTGGATTTCTGGAGAGAGAAAAAAGTTTATATCACAGGTCATACAGGCTTCAAGGGCAGCTGGCTATCACTACTGCTTAATCGACTTGGGGCAGAAGTCTACGGCTATGCGCTCTCGCCACCAACCAGCCCTAGTCTCTTTGAGCAGGCTGAAGTAACAAAAGAAATTTCATCAACAATAGGTGATGTCCGTAATCTAAATAATTTAAAAAAAAGCATGAATGACATCCAGCCTGAGATTGTATTACACCTGGCAGCACAATCTCTTGTTAGAGAATCCTATACAGACCCTGTGACCACTTTTGAGACGAACATAATGGGTACAGTGAATATTCTCGAAGCTGTTAGAAATTTACAAAGTGTAAAAGCCTTAGTTATTGTTACGAGTGATAAATGTTATAAAAATAAAGAACAGGATAATGGTTATGTTGAAACAGATGAACTCGGTGGCCATGATCCTTATTCCAATAGTAAGGCTTGTGCTGAACAGGTAACAAACTCGTATCAATCTTCATTTTTTAGTTCATTGAATAATATCAATATTGCATCTGTCAGAGCAGGCAATGTAATTGGTGGCGGTGATTGGGCAGTCGACAGACTTATTCCTGATTTGATTCGCTCATTTATCAGTCACCAACAAACAAATATACGCAATCCCAGTGCCATCAGGCCCTGGCAACATGTACTTGAGCCATTGTCTGGTTACCTGTTACTGGCGGAGAAACTTGCATTTACTCCTGCGTTTTCAGGCGCATGGAATTTCGGGCCGAATATTTCGGATGCGAAACCAGTCGCCTGGATTGCAGATGAGCTGACACGACGCTGGGGCAATGATGCACACTGGACTGTGGATGATAATGAACATTTGAAAGAAACACATACACTCCATCTGGATAGCAGCAAGGCCAGAAATACGCTGGGATGGTCTCCCAGGTTACATCTTGATCAAACACTTGAATGGACCCTGGATTGGTACAAGGCATACTCCAGAAATGAATCCATGCGGTCATTCACTGAATCACAAATTCAGCATTATCTTAAAATAGAGTAAATCATCATGCCGGGTTGCTGTAGATTTTGTCAAACACAATTGCGTCACACATTTGTTGATCTAGGTATGAGTCCACTTTCCAACGCATTTCTAAATCCTGAGCAACTTGATAAAAAAGAGCCGTTCTTTCCGCTTCATGCTTATGTATGTGAACAATGTTTTCTTGTACAACTGGAAGAATTTGAGCAACCTGAAGAAATTTTCAGCGACTACGCATATTTTTCATCATATTCCGAATCATGGCTGGATCATGCACGCCAATATACAGAAATGATGATTGTGCGGTTTTCCCTTAACAGTTCCCACCAGATTATTGAGATTGCAAGTAACGATGGTTACCTGTTGCAATACTTCAAGGAAAATAATATTCCAGTACTCGGTATTGAACCGGCTGCAAATGTTGCTGATGTCGCAATAAAAAAAGGTATTGAGACCCGAATTCAATTCTTTGGCAAGGAAACTGCGTCATCACTAAGGTCTGAATCTATATGTGGTGACTTGATCCTGGGCAATAATGTACTTGCCCATGTACCGGATCTTAATGATTTTGTTGCCGGACTCAAGATTGCATTAGCAGAAGATGGAATAATCACCATGGAATTTCCTCACCTGCTGAATCTGATTGAAGAACATCAATTTGATACGATTTACCATGAACACTTTTCATACCTGTCACTTTATACTGTAGAACAAGTTTTCAATAAGTATAAATTGAAAATTTTCGATGTTGAACAATTACAAACACACGGCGGTTCTTTAAGGATTTTCTGTTGTCATGAAGAGGACGACACTCAAGAAATATCTCCACGGGTCAACGAAATTAAACAGCTCGAATTAAACTCTGGTCTTGATCAACTGGATACTTATCTTGATTTTACCGACAAAGTGCAACAAACCAGACAATCACTACTTGATTTTATAATCAAAGCGAAAGAACAAAATAAATCCATAGTGGGTTATGGCGCACCTGCAAAAGGGAACACCTTGCTTAATTATTGTAATATTAATACTGATTTTATTGATTACACAGTTGATCGTAGTCCTCATAAACAGGGGAAATTTCTACCGGGGACACATATTCCTGTTTATCCTGTTGAACGGATCAATGAAACAAAACCAGATTACATACTGATTCTGCCATGGAACTTGCGTGAGGAAATTACACAACAACTTGAATATACAAATGGATGGGGATGCAAGCTGATTTTACCCATTCCTGAAACCCGGATCCTCGAATGATATTTGAACCACTGGCCCTTGACGGCGCTTACCTTATCAAGCCCGAAATAAATGAGGACGAACGCGGGTTCTTCGCACGCAGCTTTTGTAAAGAAGAATTTAGGGCGCATGGTCTGGTTGACGAATATGTTCAATGCAATATTTCATTCAACAAAAAGAAAGGTACCCTGCGAGGAATGCATTTTCAAAGAGCGCCACATGAAGAGACAAAGTTGATCCAATGCACACGTGGCTCAATCCATGACGTAATTATAGATATCCGTACAAACTCTCACACACGAGGACAATGGCTAGGCCTGGAACTAACAGAAGACAACCATTCTATACTTTATGTCCCTGATGGTTTCGCGCATGGGTTCATCACTTTGACTGTGAACGCCGAAATCCATTACCAGATGTCAACTCCCTATGATGCAGCTTCGGCAACTGGCGCACGCTGGGATGAATCCGCTTTTAATATTTCATGGCCACTAGTGCCCAAGGTCATATCTGACCGTGATCGCAATTTTCCGGATTTCACGTTTTGAAACCCCGCATTCTAGTCACTGGTGCATCAGGATTTGTAGGTCGCCATCTTCTGCCATTGCTCTGTGAACGTAATATCGAAATTTTTGCGCTTGCCAGATCTCCCTTGCCAGAAATAACTGGTGTCAATTGGATCCAACTCGATCTGATGCAACAGGATGAAATACAGATACTCCTGCGAGACCTTCATGCCTCTCATTTAGTGCACCTGGCCTGGTATGCAGAACCCGGCAAATACTGGCAATCCGATCTGAATCTGGATTGGCTGACAACAAGCATTCACCTGATACGAAATTTTATTCTGAACGGTGGTCAACATGTCATCATAACTGGCACCTGTGCTGAATATGACTGGCATGATGGGATCTGTACTGAAAATACAACGTCTTGTGTCCCGGATTCATTGTATGGAGCCTGCAAACATGCATTACACATTACTCTGCGACAGCATGCTCAACAGAACAGTTACCGGCTGGCATGGGCTCGATTGTTTTTCCCCTTTGGCCCATTTGAACCAGAACAGAACCTATTACCTACCATTATCAATGGCATGCTGAACCAGAGACCTGTTCAATGCTCAGAAGGAAACCAAAAACGTGACTTCATTTATATCGAAGATGTTACATCCGCACTCACCGAATTAACACTCGGAAGTTATCATGGAATCTTCAATATAGGTTCGGGCAATGCTGTTTCCATCCGTGAAATTGTTAGTTATATCTCTGGTAAGTTTTCCAGCGATAATCTGGTCAGTTTCTCGGAAATTACTACCCCTCCTCCTCCTCCAGTTGTACAGGCGAATATTGAACGGATAACTCAACAATCTAGTTGGCAACCACGTTATAGTTTGCATCAGGGAATCGATAAAACAATTGAATCGTTGAAGAGGATTCATCTGGGAAAACCAAACCCTTCTTAATCAAGAAAGACTAAAAACTAAAATCATTACACAGGATTAATCTCATGAGACTCATAATTGATACTGACATCAAAACACTTGAATATGAGACTAGCGACTCAAAAACATCTAGCCTGAATCTCTATAGTAAGGAGTCATTCGAATTACTTTCGCAGGTATGGATAAAGGTTGGTTGGGATCAAAAATACGTATATACATTTTCATGGATGGGACGTCCTATTATTCAATTGCCTGAAGACATGATTAGAACTCAAGAGGTTATATGGCGACTTAAGCCCGATGTCATCGTTGAAACTGGTGTGGCTCACGGTGGGTCGTTAATCTACTATGCCAGCCTTTGTAAAGCCATTGGAAATGGACGGATCATTGGTGTCGATATAGAAATCAGACCACATAATCGTAAGGCAATTGAGGATCATGAGATGTTTCCATACATCACTTTGATAGAAGGAAGCTCTACCGATGTATCGATTGTCGACCAGGTTAAATCACTGATAAAAAAACACGAAACGGTTCTTGTTATTCTGGATTCAAATCATACAAAAGAGCATGTTGCAGATGAACTGGAAGCGTATCATGAGATGGTAAGTACTGGTTCATATATTGTAGCCACGGATGGAATCATGAAAGATCTGACGGATGTACCAAGAGGAGTCGAAGACTGGGATTGGAACAATCCTCATGCTGCAGCTAAAGAATTTGCATCTAGCCACCCTGATTTTGTCATTGAACAACCAATGTGGCCATTTAATGAAAGTAATCTGACAGACAATATTACCCACTGGCCAGGAGCATGGCTTAAAAGAAACTCATAGCACTCTATACGCCTTGTTTTGTCCATCTGGTGAGAATATAAACGATATCATCCAGGTCAAAATATCAGCTACCAAAATAACTAACCGAAATCCTGCCAGTAGTACTATGAAACTACTGGTGGCTATTCCGCCCTCTAATAACTGACTGGCCACAAACTCTGTCACACCAACGCCCTGTGGAGCAAAAAGCGTTATAAAACCTATTGCCCATGAAAATATATAAATACCCCCAATTTCCACAGAAGAAACCTTCAAGTTAAGGTCTGGAAAGCCTTGCAGGAAACAGATAAACGCGCCAGCAACGATTAGCCAATAAACAGCGATCACACCAATACTTTTTGTATATTCTAAAGGGTTTAATGAAATTTCGTTTGGCAAAAAATATTTGTTAAGAATGATTGGCGAAATGATAATTGCCACCCCTCCAAGAACAGCACATATGAAGGCCATAGTGGCCCATGTTTGCCCTGTTCCATCTATACTAGCGACAACAGAACCTCCTATCAGTAAGGTAATCGCAGCAATGACAATATTCTCGAGCAAAAGATAAATACCTACATTTCGGACTGATATTCCTTGCCTGTAGTAGTCACTGGCCCTTGCTGCAGAATGCCAAATGCCACCAGGTAAATATTTTGCAGGTAAACGGCTGGCATGAATATTAAAAACATTGTTATACGCCAATGGAATTGAAAACCCCTTTAAGACCAGAAATGTAAAAACGGGTGACATGAAATGAGAAAGTATCCAAAGAGCTGTACTCAGGATTAACCAGGAAAATTCACTGCTCTGCACTTGTCCTGCAAGCAGCGTTCGGGAATGCCAGGCAAAATACAAAAGAAATGCGATTGCGATTGGTGTAAAGATGCGCCTTGCCCAAACCAGGTATGGCTTAATTGTACTGATAACTGAATTTTGTTCAGCCAATTGTGTTCCTCAATATCATCGATTTCTGGTACCTGAATAGTATTTAACCGGGAATGATGCAATCAGTAAGAAAAAAATTGCCATTCTGACAGATAAGGGCAAATTAGCTTTTAAGACACCTTTGCCTAGTTCTACAGGTAGTTTTAGCAATGGAAACAGCTTATCTATCCATGATACAGTCAACATATAATCGCTGCTTTTATAACGATTAATCTTGTCTTTATATGTTTCCTCAGTACGAAACTCCCTTCGACTCCAGGTTGCATCAACCGCATTGACAAAATCACCTTTTAAAGCCATTTGTGTTAACACGATCAAGTCTGTACCAACCACACTCGTCATAGGGATTTCAAGCAAGACACTCCGACGATGCAATCCATAAATGGGATGCATATTCCCCCATAGCACCGTAAAATAGCGTGCAATAACATCCATCCCCCGAGTATCAACCCATCCATACTCTCGGTCGCAAACAGCACCATGCTCATCAATCCAGTTAGATATGCCAAAGGCTACCACTGTATTAGGTCGTGATTCCAATAAATCAACACAGGCACTAATATAATTTGATGTCCACAAATCATGTCCAGCTGCCCACATAAAATATTTACCGCTTGCCTTCTCCAATACAATTTTGAAATTTGATACTGGCCCCGTATTAACATTAAACCTATGGCATTGTATCCAGTCATATTGCTCTGCATATTGACGACATATTCCCCCCGTATCATCGTTAGATGCGTTATCGGAAATAATCAATTCAATATTTGTGTAATCCTGATGGACAAGGGCATCAAGAGATTCTTTGATAAAGCGACCTTCATTACAAACTGGCATCCCTATAGATACCAATGGTAGATCACCCATAATGATTCCTTTATTTATTTTCAGACCTGGAATAAAGCAGACTGGTTATTTGCTCAGAAACCAGCCCCATAAGAAAAATTAATATGGATGTTGTAAACAGTAATGCACTCATATTAGTAAATCGTCCTGACATTAAATATGTATACATATAATAAAAGAACCCTGTCATAAAACATGCTGCACTCATTGGTAAAAATATTTTTAATGGTGAATAGAGTGTGCCAATCTTAAACAGAATGAGTAAAAATCTCACCCCGTCTTTTATCAATTTAATATGACTTTTGCCTATTCTGCTGCTTGCTATGATTGGCACATACCCAACACCATAACCTGAACGAAAAAATGCCATAGTACATGTTGTTGGATAAGAAAAACCATTCGGCAAAAGATATAGGAGCTCTCTAAAATATTCAGCCCTTACAACCCGAAAGCCTGAGGTTAAATCCTCGATTTTCTGCCCAACCATTAGGGTCGCAAACCAGTTATAAAAGCTGTTGGCGCATAGCCGCCACAGACTGGCTTGTGATGAAACAGACCTGGCACCGACGACCATATCAAACCCTTGGTTTAATTGATTAAGCAGTCTCCCTATGTCTTCAGGATTATGCTGTCCATCAGCATCCATGAAAACCAGAATATTGCCTTTTGCGGCTCTCACCCCCGATTTTATTGCAGCACCATTACCAATAGAATAAGCGTGAGAAACTACTTCAACAGAACTTGCAAGACAGACTTCTTTTGTATCATCTATAGAACCATCATTAACAACCAGAATCTGCGCGTCAGGATAAAGCTGTCTTAATTTTGGCAAAAATGTTTCCAGTGCTCTAGCTTCGTTTTTAGCTGGTAAAATAATGCTAATTTGATCATTCATAATAGATGTATATTTAAATTAAAACAGGGTAGTTCTGCCGTTCCTTTAAGCAATAAGAAACAGGCCTGATTCATCTATAAAATGTGGCACAGTATTTTTTAAATAACTAATTGAATCAATTAGGAGAACCAATCTGTGTTCATTGTAATACGAACTTCTCGAAAATACTAAATCTGTCTACCAGCAGTAAGCATTACTCTATTTCAGGAGCAAGGGTAATTCCCCCATCAATATTTTGTCGTGCTTATGGAGTATGAGGTAAATCAATTGATGCGTTGACTTCTTCCCTGGCCTGTCTTATGTATTTCCTATACTGTCCAAACCTATCCTTCCTGTCTAATGTATCAAGCGCTCGTTTTATATCTTCAGTATTGCCACTTTTTCCATAATAAAAGATTAACAATGTATGGAGCTCTAACATAGACGGTTCCTCATCAATGCCCTGTAACACTATGCTAATTGCCTTATCAAGATCATTCTCATATTCCAAAACGTAAGCCGCATAATTTCCTAGCAAATCTGCCCTTTGTCGACCTGAAATACTTGGATTACTAAGCAATCCGTCCATCAATCTTTGAAATTCACTCGCTTGTAAGAAACACCCCTCCTTGATTAAACATTGAATAATTGACGTAAAAACATTAGTTGCTGCTGATTTAATCTTTGCCGTAGAAATCGACTGAACCAAATTATCCAGTAATATTTTAGGTGGGGGTTCCCCAAAACGTAAATAGCTCTCCAGTATACTCAATTCGCCAGTGATATCCTGGGGGTTTAATATACGAATACTTCTAAAGTATTTTACTGCTTCTCTCCTATATTTAAGCCTCTCAGTGCCCGACTCACTGGTCATAGCAATACCATTATATAATTGTCCGGTCCTGAAATTCGCCCGTACTGATTTCGGGTTATTTATAACCTCTATTATTATCATTCCAGTATCACCTGACCAATGATAGGCAAGGGATCGGGTGCAGATGGAGAAACTCAACAAGATTAAAACGGTAGCAACAGTCACTATCGTTCTGTTATTTTGGTACAGTCGCACGCCAATGTCAGTTACGGCCAATAATATACCAATAGAGGGAAGATAATTACGATGCAAGAACATTAATTCAAGTGGATATATTGTTGATTCCAACACATGACCTCCAAAAAACCAAAAGACACCAAGGCAGAATAACGGTGATTTTTTCCTTACACGTATCGCTAAAACTAATAAGCTGATAATCATTAACAATGATAACAGGGTTGATATAGGCTCTATGAGTGATTTGGAGTAAATAATATCATCATGGTACAAACCCAAATGCCTTATATCGGGAATAATAATCAGCCTGAGATAATCAATGACAATTCTAAATTCAGTGAGTACTCTTTCTACAATTGTATAATCCCTGTTCACATAACCATTAAGAACAAACGATGGCTCATGTAAAACGTAAATAAATGCACACACCCACGGTGCTGCAAGCAATGACCATAATATCCTCAGGTGTTTCTTTTCTCCTTCTGAATCAGTCTTAAAACCATACACGCACCACTCAATTGAAAAGATATAGATACTCAGTGATATCGCAGACTCTTTACTCAGCAGCCCCAGCAACCAGAAGAATAGTATTGATAAACTTAATGCATACCCTCTCCAATCCAGTAACTTTCTTTCTCTTAGCTTCAGATAACAATAGAGTGAGAGCAAAACGAAGGTGGCAGAGAGTGAGGTCATCCTTTGTACGATATAGCTAACGGCGGTGACATTAATGGGATGAACAAGCCAGGTGATGGTAATGATATAGGGCACCACCAAGGCATACTTGTCGTTATTTTGAGGTAAGCGCCTGAATAATAGTGTGAGAACCAACAACAGGATCAAGCCATTAAGCAAGTGTATTCCCAGATTCGTTAATTTCATCCACCAGGTATCCATCCCGGTGAGCACATGGTTGATTGCGAAACTAAACATTGCAACGGGACGCCTAAGCTGACCACTATCACTGCTCAGGGAGGCCTGCCAGAGGTCTTCGAATGTGAAGTGCGAGATCTTTAAGTAATTATTGTTGGCAATGGTTCCGTTATCATCTAATTCAAAAGAACCGCCAAGACCAGGGAGATATATCCAGACAGAAAGGGCTAGGCCGAGTATTAAACAGGATGCTGCCTTGAGGCAGGTTCTATTGCTCATAACATACTTATTTTAATTCGCCATAATATTAATGTTGTTTA
>CAZDFI010000023.1:0-1998 GCA_964504725.1 uncultured Enterobacteriaceae bacterium | reverse complement strand
TATCCATACTATAATTTCATTTCTAATGCATTCACTGTGAATTTCATTGTTTATAACTTTGTTCTTTAAGTTGTCTTGTTAATTTTCCAAATTGGCCAAACTTATCTCGATCTTCAATGAATTTGATTGTTCGCTGCATTTCTTCAAAATAACCCCCTTCCTCATAGTATTGAGCCAACAACACAAAATCCTCTAGTGTCGGATACGAAGTGATCGCCTCTAATACATTAGTAATCGCAGCACCAATGTCATTCTGATGCTCAGCAAAGTATTTCGCATAAATAATGCGTAATTTCCTTCCAAAAAACCCTTTCATATTCTGATTGCTAAGCAATGCACTCACCATCCTGTCAAAGTCCTCTGGTTTTAAAGGACATTCCTCCATGGCAAAACAATCCTTATATGACTTAAAAACATTTGTCATTCCCTTATCAGCTTTCGCTGTAGGAAAAGCCTGAATCAAATCTTCTATCAATGATTGTGGTGGCTCTTCCTTCAGCTGTAGATACATTGATAAAATACTCATTTCTCCTGAAATATCCGATGGGTCAAGTTTGCGAACTTTTTTAAAATACGCTATCGCCATTCTTTTATATTCATCTCTTTGTATTCCAGGAGGAGTAAAAACGACATATAACTTGACCACCTGACCAGCCCTGAAATTTGCCCGTACTGATTCCGGGTGATTCATAACCTCAAGGATCGACATCCTGTAATCATCTGACCATCGATAGGCAAGGGAATGGGTACAAATGGAAAAGCCCAGAACCATAGCGCAAATTGCAGCTATCGCTATTGTCCTATGGTGTTGAAAAAGAAAATATCCTGCCTCTGATAAGGCCAACATTATCCCGATTGAGGGTAAATAATTACGGTGTAAATACATTAATTCAAGTGGATAAACTGTCGATTCAAGAATATGGCCACCAAAAAACCAGAATACCCCAAGACAAAATAGCGGGAATCTTTGCTTTACACGTATCGCCAGAATCAATAACCCGATAATCAATAATGCCGACAACAAGGTTGATACAGGGGAAAAAAGTGTTCTAGAGAGAATGATATCATCATGGTACAAGCCCATATAACTGATGTCGGGAATAATAATCAGCCTGAGATAATCGATGACAATTCTAAATTCAGTGAGTACTCGTTCTACAATTGTATAATCCCTGTTTACATAGCCATTAAGAACAAACGATGGCTCATATAAAACGTAAATAAATGCGCACACCCACGGTGCTGCAAGCAATGACCATAATATTCTCAGGTGTTTCTTTTCACCTTCTGAATCAGTCTTAAAACCATACACGCACCATTCAATTGAAAAGATATAGATACTCAGTAATATCGCAGTCTCTTTACTCAGCAGCCCCAGCAACCAGAAAAACAGTATTGATAAACTTAATACATACCCTCTCCAATCCATTAACTTTCTTTCTCTTAGCTTCAGATAACAATAGAGTGAGAGCAAAACGAAGGTGGCAGAGAGTGAGGTCATCCTTTGTACGATATAGCTAACGGCGGTGACATTAATGGGATGAACAAGCCAGGTGATGGTAATGATATAGGGCACCACCAAGGCATACTTGTCGTTATTTTGAGGTAAGCGCCTGAATAATAGTGTGAGAACCAACAACAGGATCAAGCCATTAAGCAAGTGTATTCCCAGATTCGTTAATTTCATCCACCAGGTATCCATCCCGGTGAGCACATGGTTGATTGCGAAACTAAACATTGCAACGGGACGCCTAAGCTGACCACTATCACTGCTCAGGGAGGCCTGCCAGAGGTCTTCGAATGTGAAGTGCGAGATCTTTAAGTAATTATTGTTGGCAATGGTTCCGTTATCATCTAATTCAAAAGAACCGCCAAGACCAGGGAGATATATCCAGACAGAAAGGGCTAGGCCGAGTATTAAACAGGATGCTGCCTTGAGGCAGGTTCTATTGCTCATAACATACTTATTTTAATTCGCCATAATATTAATGTTGTTTA
>CAZDFI010000022.1:22610-30261 GCA_964504725.1 uncultured Enterobacteriaceae bacterium | reverse complement strand
ATGGCATGCGGCACAGGTCAACATGTTAACCGCGTGTCGTGCTTATGGTTTGCGCGCCATTGATGGTCCATTTGGCGATTTCAGTGATGATGACGCATTCCGCGAAGCAGCAAGACGTGTTGCAGCATTGGGTTATGAAGGTAAATGGGCGATTCATCCCAAACAGATTCCGTTGGCGAATGAAGTGATGTCTCCACCAGAAGCCGAAGTCACGCGCGCAAGACGCGTTCTGGAAGCGCTGGAAGAAGCAGCAAAAGCCGGTAAGGGTGCTGCCCAGTTGGACGGTAAGATGATTGATATCGCATCTGAGAAGATGGCGCGTAATGTCATTGCACAGGCGGACCAAATCTCAGCAAAATGATAAAAGTGAAGAGTTAAGAGTGATAAGTGAAGAGTCTATCGTTTATGTTTTTATACGCTTCACGCTTCACATTTCACGTATCTTATTCTGATAATTTATAAATATTAGAATGGATAAGGTAACTTTAAAAATAAGTGAATTTAACAGGAGGGTGTAATAAGTGGACATCCATGAATATCAAGCAAAAGAGATCCTGGCTGGATACGGTGTGCCCGTTGGTGCTGGTGGTCTGGCGTACAGTCCTGAACAGGCATCGTACAGATGCACCGAAATTGGTGGTGAAGTCTGGGTTGTCAAGGCGCAGATCCATTCGGGTGCGCGTGGTAAGGCAGGCGGGATTAAAGTCTGTAAAACTGAAGATGAAGTCTGGAGTGCCGCTGACGAATTACTCGGCAAAAGACTAATCACACATCAAACCGGTCCACAAGGTAAGGTTTGTCATCGTCTTTACATTGAAGAAGGCTGTAACATTGATCGCGAAATTTATCTGGCATTCGTGCTTGATAGAGCCGCAGAACGTGTCGTTGTTGTTGCTTCAGCAGAAGGCGGTATGGAGATCGAACAGCTGGCGATTGAAAAGCCGGAGTCCATCGTCAAGATTTCTGTCGAGCCTGCAGTAGGCATGCAAGCCTTTCAGGCGCGTGAACTGGCCTTTGCATTGGGTCTGGACAAATCCCAGATCAATCAGGCCGTGACGACATTTCTCGGTTGCTACCGTGCGATGCGCGATTTAGATGCCAATATGGTTGAGATCAATCCATTGGTTGTGACCAAAGAAGGCAAACTTGTTGCGGTTGATGCGAAAATGGGCTTTGATGATAATGCGCTTTTCCGGCATCCAAATATTTCAGAGCTTCGTGATAAGTCACAGGAAGATCCACGTGAGATGCGTGCTGCTGATCGCGGTTTAAATTATGTCGGTCTGGATGGAAACATCGGTTGTATCATTAATGGCGCAGGTCTGGCCATGGCAACCATGGACATGATCATGCATGCAGGCGGTGAGCCGGCCAACTTCCTCGATATTGGGGGTGGTGCCTCGGCTGAACGTACTGCAAAAGCATTTAACCTGGTTCTATCCGACGATAAAGTCGAATGTATCCTGGTCAATATCTTTGCCGGGATTAATCGCTGTGACTGGATAGCTGAAGGCGTGGTTCAGGCGGTTAAACAGATTGACCTCAAGGTGCCGCTTGTCGTTAGACTTTCTGGTACTAATGTTGAGGCAGGTCAAAAAATCATCAAGGAGAGCGGCTTGCCAATCATTTCTGCGGATACTTTACAGGAGGCAGCAGATAAAGCTGTTGCTGCCTGGAAAGAAGCGACCGGTAAATAGGAGATATAATAATGGCAATTTTGTTAGACGAAAATTCAAAAATAATTGTCCAGGGATTCACCGGTCAAATTGGTACTTTTCACGCAACTGAAATGATCGAATACGGCACCAATATCGTTGGTGGCGTGACTCCTGGCAAGGGTGGAACAAAACATCTTGATCGCCCTGTTTTTAATACAGTGAAAGAAGCAGTAGAAGCAACTGGCGCGAACGCCAGCATCATATTTGTACCGCCACCATTTGCTGCAGACAGCATCATGGAAGCGGCAGATGGTGGAATCAAATTCTGTGTGACAATTACTGATGGCATCCCTTCGCAGGACATGATCCGTGTAAAACGCTATATGCGTCGTTACAGGGAAAATGAGAAGATGGTACTGACCGGTCCTAACTGTGCAGGCTCAATCAGTCCTGGGAAATGTATGATGGGTATTATGCCTGGTCATATCTATATGCCGGGGCCTATTGGTGTCGTGGGTCGATCAGGCACGCTGGGCTATGAAGCTGCTGCACAAATGAAGGAAGTTGGTATCGGCATCTCAAGTAGTATTGGTATTGGCGGTGACCCCATCAACGGCAGTGGCTTTGTCGATCACTTGCAATATTTCGAAGAAGATCCGGAAACCAGGGCAGTGATCATGATTGGTGAGATTGGTGGCCCACAGGAAGTGGCGGCGGCGCAATGGGCAAAAGACAATATGTCCAAGCCCGTGATTGGCTACATTGCAGGATTAACCGCACCTAAGGGGACTCGTATGGGTCATGCAGGTGCAATTATATCTGCTGTCGGCGATAGTGCAGCTGAGAAGGTTGAGATATTGCAGGAATGTGGCGTACATGTTGTGCCTAATCCAGCCTCGTTTGCACCTGTTGTAAAGGAAGTATTGGCCAAAATAGCTTAGGCCTTAGCAGCAAGAATATGTAGAGGGCACTTCATCTATGATGCTGTGCCCTTTATACTTTACACTATCGAATAAATAAAAATCAGGAGTTATCGAGTGAGCAAGCCAAAAATACTTCTAACCCGTCAGTGGCCAGCAGCAGCAGAAGCAAGAGCAAAAGAGTTATTTGATGTGACCTTGAATGAAGATGATCACAAGATGTCAGTGGAAGAACTTCAGGAAGCCATGAAAAACTATGAAGTGGTTTGTCCCACGGTGTCTGATTTTCAAATTAATGCAGAAATTCTTAATGTAGAAGGCAGAAAGTGTAAGGCCTTGTGTAATTTTGGTGTTGGTTTTAATAATATCGATACGGATGCTGCAAAAGCAGCAGGTGTTGTCGTCACAAATACACCAGGTGTTTTAACTGACTGTACCGCCGATATAGCAATGACATTGCTATTAATGGTTGCGCGTCGTGCTGGTGAAGGCGAGCGTCTGGTTCGTAACAAGGAATGGGATGGTTGGCGTCCAATGCACATGCTATCCACCAAGGTCACCGGTAAAAAACTGGGTTTAATTGGTTTTGGCCGTATTGCACAAGCCGTTGCCCAGAAAGCCCATTTCGGTTTTGGTATGCAACTCAGTTTTTATGATCCCTACCCACCATCAGATGAGGTCATCAAGAAATTCAGTGCAACACAACTAGATAGCGTTGAAGATGTGCTGAAAGATGCCGATTTTGTCAGCCTGCATTGTCCGGGTGGTGGAAGTAATACCAATTTGATGAATGCAGAGCGTTTTGCTTTGATGCAAAAACATGCATTTCTGATTAATACGGCCCGTGGCGATGTTGTTGATGAACCCGCGTTGGTAAAGGCCCTACAAGATGGCGTGATTGCTGGTGCAGCTCTGGATGTTCACGCAAAAGAACCTACAGTAACAGAAGATATATTGAGTATGGAAAATGTGGTGATATTCCCACATTTGGGCAGCGCCACAACAGAAACACGTGTAGCGATGGGACTATGCTCATTGGACAATGTGCAGGCATTTTTAGATGGGGATGAGCCACCTAACAGGGTGGCGTAATAGGTGAAAAGTGAAGGGTGAGTTGTATAAATTATCTTTTTCATTTTACGTTTCACGTTTCACGCTTTACTTTATACATTACGCTCACTCCCCGGAGAGTCCTTAAATGTCGAAGGATACGCCAGATCCCATTGATACAAATCACGACATTGATTCTGTCTCGGCTACTTATGCCAAAGAGGTTGTAGATCTCTTAACTGAACAGTTAAAGGCCGTCATTACACGACGCCAACCTGAGATTCTGCCTTTATTTCAGGGTGAAAAACCTGTACCAAAAGATAATTCTTCCATGCTGTTGGGTGTGTTACAGGCATGGAGCATCTGGTTTCAATTACTCAACGTCGCAGAAGAAAATACCGCCATGCGCCGTCGGCGTCTACTTGAAAAGAACAATGGTCTGGAAAAAGTGCCGGGCACATTCGCCAATGTTTTTTCACAAGCAAAGCAGGCCGGAGCATCGGCTGATGATATTCAACACTTATTAAACAGTGCACATATAAGCCCTACGATTACCGCGCACCCGACGGAAGCAAAGCGCGTCACCGTATTGGAAATTCATCGACGCATTTATGTCTTGCTCTACCGTTTGGAAGGTACGCGTTGGACACCCAGGGAAAGACAGAAATTTATTGATGCCTTACGTAATGAGATTGATCTACTCTGGTTAACGGGTGAATTAAGACTGGAAAAACCATCAGTTGCTCTGGAGGTCGCATGGGGATTACATTTTTTTGAGCAAACTTTATTTGATCGTATTCCGGAAACACTGGAGCGTTTACAACTCTCCTTAACACACACGTTTCCCGATAAATCATTCGAGATCCCACCTTTTTACCAGTTTGGCTCATGGATCGGTGGCGATCGAGATGGTAATCCGTTTGTGACCAATGAAGTTACACGCCAGACTTTACACAGTAATCGTTCAATGGTGTTGGCGCATTACCGGAAGCGCCTCGAACAATTACTGGAAAAGCTCAGTATCAGCAGAAATGCGATTTCTTTACCAGCGTCTTTTCAGCAATCATTAGATGAACTACTGGAATCGACGGGCATTAAGGACGAGTTGTCAGCTAGAAACCCTGGTGAAGTCTTCAGACAGTTCGTTGTCGCCATGTTATTAAAAATAAAAGGCACCATAGCTGATCAAAAAGAACAGGTTTGTTATCGAACAGCAGATGAATTCATACGCGATATCATTACATTAGAAAAAGCCTTGATTGATTCGGCTTGCACTAATATTGCAAAAGCATTGGTCACACCCATCAGACAACAGGCAGAGGCCTATCGATTTAGAACTGTGCGCCTTGATCTGCGAGAAAACTCAACGACGGTCAATCATGCCCTGGTCGGTATCTGGCAGAGTTTGAATCAAACAGAAGAAGAGCCAGAACTGGAAAGTGAAGCGTGGAAGGAATGGTTAGTCGCAGAACTGGCAAGGCCATTAGATGCTTTACCTGAATTTGAAACATTAGACGAATCTGCCGCCTCAACCTTTGGACTGTTTAAACTGGCTGCCGAGATGATGGATAAGCTGGATCGCGAAGCCTTCGGTCATTTTATTTTATCCATGACACATTCGGTGCCGGATATTCTCGGTGTTTATTGTCTGGCAAAGTATGCCGGTTTATTTATCGATCAAGAAGGTACAGAGTGCTGTCGCCTGCCCATCGCGCCATTGTTTGAAACCATTGATGATCTGCAACGCGCACCGGAGATAATGACAGAATTATTAAATACCCCTGTGATCCGACGTTCGATAAAAGAGCAGGGCGGCGTACAGGAAGTCATGATCGGTTATTCCGATTCAAATAAAGATGGTGGTTTCTTTACCGCCAATTGGGAACTTACCAAGGCACAGGCAAGCCTGACACAGACCGGTGAAGAATGTGGGTTTCCCATTGCATTCTTTCATGGTCGTGGTGGTTCGGTCAGTCGTGGCGGTGCACCCACAGGATTTGCAATTGCGGCGCAACCGGCCGGATCAATACACGGACAAATGCGCACCACCGAGCAAGGTGAGGTTGTGTCATCAAAATATGCCAACGAAGGTACCGCGCAATATCAAATGGAACTGCTTGCCGCCAGTGTGTTTGAGCATACTTTAAAATCAGACAATGAAGATGAGCTAAAACCGAGACCGGAGTTCAATGAAGCCATGGAGGCACTTTCGAGTCTTGCTTATGCACAGTATCGGCAACTCGCCGAAACGGAAGGGTTGATTGATTACTATAGTGCCGCAAGTCCGGTTGAAGAACTTGCAAAGATGAATATCGGCTCGCGACCGGCAAAACGTTTCGGGGCGAATTCCTTAAGCGATTTACGCGCCATCCCCTGGGTGTTTGCCTGGACACAAAATCGTCATCTGGTTCCAAGCTGGTATGGTATCGGCACGGCACTGGAAAGTTTTATCAAAGTTCGTGGTGAAGAAGGGCAAGTGCTTATCAATAAAATGTTCAAGGAATCACGCATATTTAAATTGATCATTGATGAAGTTGAAAAATCTTTGTCACTGGTGGATTTCGAGGTTGCCGAGGCCTATGCCGAACTGGTCGAAGACGAAAACAAAAGAAATAAAATATACGGCATGGTTAAAGAAGAATATGAGCTGACGCATCAATGGGTATTACAAATCACCGGAGAAATAAAACTTTGTAGCCGCTTCAGAAAATTCAATCGAAAACTAAACCGACGTAGTGGTGCGCTGATGAAAGCCGGGATGGAGCAAGTGGAACTGGTGAAGAGCTTTAGGGAAAGTGGAGATGAAGAGGAGTTGATGGGGTTGTTGCTTTCGATAAACTGTGTTTCAGCAGGCCTGGGCTGGACCGGATAAAAAATAGCCCTTTTGTCCGATGCCCGCCAAGGACGGTGGAAATGCAGATTTTGCAGGAGCAAAAATCTGCCACTTCGTTGCTTCGCTTTCCGCGATGCTCACATATTCGTTATATGCTGCGCTTCTTACAAAGCTCGCGCCTCGACCTCGAACAAAATGACTGATTTTTTACATTGATTAGAGTACTTTGCTGCTAACTAGGGTCGGGAGTTCGTACCTTTCCAAGCGCGCCATTATATTGGGTTTCTGCTATAGCATTTAATAGGACTGGGGAGAGAAGTTAAGTTTAATACCATGGAAGAATTCTACGTCAATAACAATAATTACGGTCTTATTTTGCTGCGCGATAATTACGAAGATGCACGGGCAAAGTCAAAAGAAATGTATGATCTGGTATATGGACAATAAAAGCCTGAAGAGTCGACATCGTACCTGCTAGGTGTTAAGGAAAACATATTAAGCGGACAAATTGGATTACATCTTCCGCCTTGGACGCCTAGGAAGCCAAAAATTAAAGTTCCTGCAATCGCAATCACTGCTGAATTTGTCGATAACCCTTTATGGGTACAATATGATTTTATCCATGGAGAATCAAAATTTGTCATAGGAGCACTGCCGTTTGGGCAATCAGGTATTGGAGTAGTTGATCCAGTTGAAACACGAAAAATATTAGAAGGTAATTTTTCACCAGATCTAATTGATGAAATTAGAGGGTCAACTAGAAAATATACAATTGATGTTCACAGTAGAGCAAAAGACCTAATTCAAGAATTTTTAAAACAATCAGATGTTAAGGAACATCTTGTCAGCAATATAAATGCCGATTTATTTGAGGAAATGGTGGCTGATCTATTGAGAAATCAAGGTTTCGATGTATTTCTAACCAGTAGAACCCGAGATGGTGGGAAAGATATTTGGGCATCGACACAGCTGGAAGGGAAGAGAGTAACTGCACTGGTTGAATGCAAGGTTAGGGATGGAAATTCTGCCATAGATCCAGCTATTGCTAGAGCCGTTGTTGGTACGTACTTTATAGAGAAATCCCGCGGTAAAAATGTAGATTGTGCGCTTATGGTAACCACCAGCGATAACATTGGGCCGGAAACGCTAGCGATTCAACAAACAATGCGAGAATTTAGCATCAAAGATTG
>CAZDFI010000022.1:22009-22600 GCA_964504725.1 uncultured Enterobacteriaceae bacterium | reverse complement strand
ATCCAAAAGTATGGGCAACTAAAAAATGGGCTGTGGGTACCAAATGCATTGTCTGACTATCTATTTTAAGTAGTCAAGTGAAAGGGGACGCTACCCTTTTATTCATCCTTAAAAGGGTAGCGTCCCCTTTTTCTCTTTTATCGGCCAAAAGCGGGCGTTGGCTTCAATGGGTAAGTTGAACCACCTGTCTCAACATTCACATTACACGCCTTGTCCAAGGCCCATTTTAATTAAGGTTCATTTGGGCTTCACCCGGTCTAAATATGGTATATTTATTTAAAATAATTTACAGTCTAATAGTAGATTAATTACGTTCTTACACTATCCTTATAACTGTTGATGTCCACGGATGATGTCTACAGGAAGAGGTACTTTACCCCTAAGGAGGTACCCAAATCCTAGCGGGATGGAGTGCTCACTCCGAGATGCAAACTGCATGCGAAAAGAGGGTATGCAAGTTAGTAGGGCACGGATCACGGTTTTTAATACAACGTTCGAGGCACCGTCTTGCCTGAGGGTGCCTATTTAATTTCCTCTCTTGGGGGCCACGAATATGCCAAGTAATTTCCAGCAACAGCAAGAGCAGCAACG
>CAZDFI010000022.1:8995-21999 GCA_964504725.1 uncultured Enterobacteriaceae bacterium | reverse complement strand
GGAGCAACGACAGATTTTACAGCAACAGCAACAGGAGCAACAGCAACAGCTACAGCAGCAGCAACAGCAGCACCAGCAACAGCTACAGCAGCAGCAACAGCAGCAGCAGCAGGTACAACAGCAACAGCAACAACAGCAACAGCAACAGCAGCAACAACAGCAACAGCAGCAAGAGCAACAACAGCAAGAACAGCAGGAGCAGCAGCAGGAGCAGCAGGAGCAGCAGGAGCAGCAGGAGGAGCAGGAGCAGCAGGAGCAGGAGCAGAAATAGCTGTGACAACATAAGCAACTGCTGCTGCAGTAAAAGCATCTACTGCAGCAGCAGTTAGAAAGAAAAGCTTAGGCATGAAATATTAAAGCTGATGCTTTTCTCTTTGGGACTTGTTTTTACAGTGTCGCTGGATTAAACGACGGTTCTTGTTAATATTCTCGTCGCGGGCTAGCATTACGGTACCGCGCTAAATACGTATGAAGTAGAGACGGTTTCCGTCCGATTGTGCGGACAATCTGCGATTAGAGGTAAGCTTTAGATGACTTATTGTTTAGGTTTTTCGATAAACGAGGGATTAGTCTGTTTAGCTGATGCTCGAGTAATGTCTGGTAGCCAAATTTCCATCGCTCGCAAGGTGAGTCTTCATGGACCTGTTGATAAGCGTATTTGTGTTATGACATCCGGTTTGCGTTCACTACGCGACAAAACCATTGCTTATTTCGATCAAGATTATTCCAGCGAGTCGACTACTGCATCAAGCATGCTTGAGGTACTCGATATCTATGTTCGCAGCTTAAGACGCGTGGAAAAAGAAGACCGCGATGCATTGAAAGCATCAGAACTCTCATTCAACTTAAATGCGATTATCTCCGGACAAGTTGGGAAGGATTTGAAACCGTCCATGTTTCTGCTTTATCCGGAAGGCAACTGGATCGAGGTGACAGAACGTTGTCCTTATATTTCAATTGGTTCCTCCGCGTATGGCAAACCAATCATTGATCGCATGCTCACATACGATACACCCTTATCACTGGCATTACAGATCGCCTATTTAGCTTTCGATTCCACCAGGGTCAGTACAAACGATGTGGACTATCCTCTCGACATGTTGACCTACGCCAATGATCGGCGTTGGCGCGAAATGGAACTGGTTCATGATGACGTAGATGGTATGAGACAATGGTGGAACGACCACATAAAGGAACTTGCGACCAGCATGAAGGAAGGACCGTGGGGAAAATGCCTGCTACCGGGTGCAGAGTCAGTAAACACCTCGACTGACAATATTTATGACCTCAAATGACAACACCGACGACTGATAACAATATCACTGCTGTTCTCAATCTTATTTAGAAAATTACGCTAGAAATTGTAAATATCAATTTAAAAACAATCATAGGGTCAGACTCGTTGATATGGTTCTTTACCCTCTTTCCTGCCTTTAATTATACAATAAACTTATCCTTTACCTTTACGCCATTCTGTCCATACAGGCGTAATCAATTTATCCGGTGTTATTTTAAGTGCGTGTGAAAGCTTAAATATTGTAATAAGAGATGGCATTCGATCACCTGCTTCAATTTTCTGAAGGAAGCGATTATTGATATTGGCCTCGGAAGAAAGTTTTTCCTGAGTCCAGGATTTATCCTTGCGTTTCTGCCTGATAATCTTTGCAATAGTCATTTTAATGTTCATCTAAATCTGTTTTGAAATAGTTAAATCTTGCAAAGGATGTTTATACGCCCTACAGTACGTGCTTAACACGTCCGATAGGGCGTATTCTATTGGTGATACACGTGTAACCACAATCATATTATCGGGATGTCGGAGAAGACCAATGAAGCTTGCTTGCAAGGAACTTGTCATCCATCTGGATCAGCGTCTGGAACTGGATAAGCACATGATACCGATGCGGATGCATCGGCTGTTTGATGATTTCAACTCGTTTCTGCGTCAACACCGAAAGATCGATGTCTTCGATTTATTGGTGGAACTCATCCTCCATGCCGATATGGAACACGCCCAGGATATGTGTGCGTTATTGGCTGTTCTGGATAGTAATGCTCTGCTCGAGCTGGAGCAATATGACGTGGTCAATGCTGCCACCTTTATTCGGGATGCAATGAGAAAGGAGTCGGTACGGTGGTATTTACGGGATTATCAATCCGAGCAAACGAGAAAGAAGAAGAAACGGAAGGATTAAGTTAAGGAATTAATGGAGCCGGAGTGATTAAAATTTAATCACTCCGGCTCCATTATCCCATTATCTCTGAACAGCCGTAGGCTGGCTCGTAGGGTGGAACACATGGATGTGTGGAATAATCTCTCCGGGTGCGCCAATAGTCACCAATTAGATAGAAGTAGACACTAACATTGTCGCATAAATACTCCAATACTTAGGGTTAAGTTTACTTGACAGAAATGAACTATAGTTCATAATTCCACGTATCAACACCAGATAAATCTACGGATTTTCTGGCCCCCTCAGGTCTACGGGCTTGGGGGTTTTTCATTTAGGGACCTTATGAATCGAATAACATTTCTTGTTGATGGATTTAACGTTTATCACTCACTGAAAGAAGCTAAACGTGATCTTAATGGCGCTTCTACTCGTTGGTTAGATCTCCATTCTTTATTTTCAATGTATGTCTCGTCTAGTTTTGGTCATAATTATAAAATTGAGGATATATTTTACTTTTCCGCATATGCAACTCATAGAGAGCAGAGAAGAGTAGGTGTAATAAAAAGGCATAAAGATTACATTGAGTGTCTGAAAAGTACTGGTGTAAAAGATGTTATGGGTCGCTTCAAACCTAAGAGAATTCACTGTCATTCTTGTCATACTGAAAGTATCCACCACGAAGAAAAAGAAACTGACGTAGCTATATCAATAAAATTGTTTGAGTTATTACATTTAGATTTATGTGATACGGTAGTCCTGGTGACTGGAGATACTGATTTGGCACCAGCTATCAGAACTGCGCAAGAAATATTTACTGATAAAGAGATCGCATTAATTTTTCCTTACAAGCGGAAAAATGGGGAGCTAACAGGACTCGTTGACACAGCTATCTATATAAAAAAAGAACGATATGTAAAGCATCAGTTTGCAGAGAGTATGACAATAAAAAGTGGTACTGTAATTAACAAGCCAGACAAATGGTAAACGAACAATAGGGGACAGGCCGCTGGGAAATATGTTCCAGACATTTCCAACCACCTACATCCATATAGGCGTCCTGTGCATCCATGCACTCGCGGCATAAGTATGGTCGCTCCGGACTCGTGTCCTCGGCAATAGCTCCTGCATTGCTCTACTACTGTACATCCATGTACATATCTCGCGACACTAATACTTCCTTGTATGTCGTCCGTATAAATAACCACGGTTTTCTTTAATTATTCAAAATCAATAATGGAGATAAGAATATGAAAGCAATGACTTGTAAACAACTCGGTGGGGCATGTGATGAAGTATTTCACGCCAACAGTTTTGAAGAAATTGCTGAAATGAGCAAACAACATGGTATGGAGATGTTTCAGAAAAGTGATGAGGCACATCTTAAGGCCATGGAAGATATGAAAGACCTTATGAAAAATCCTGAGGCAATGAAGGAATGGTTTGAAACCAAAAGAAAGGAATTTGATGCTTTACTAGAAGATTAGGGCGGGGATGAAGAGGAGTTGGTGGGGGTTTTGTTGTCGATTAATTGTGTTAATGCTGGAAAGGCTAGCAGAAAGGCACTTTTGTCCGATGACCGCCAAGGATGGTGGAAATGCAGATTTTGCAGGAGCAAAAATATGCCTCTTCGTTGCTTCGCTTCGCGCGATGCTCACATATTAGTTATATGCTCGGCTTTGGCTTCCTGCGTCGCTCTCGGTCTCCGCTCCCGGCTCGACTCTCGATTGTTGCTCCAGGCACAATTCTACCTCCCCCGTCCATGGGGTCGTACCGATTCCTTCGGCTTTGGCTTCCTGCGTCGCTCTACCGCCTACTTCCATATAGGCGTCCCTGTAATCGTACCACCTACATCCATGTAGGTGTGCGCTTCTCACAATGCTCGCGCCTAGACCTCGAACAAAATGACTGATTTTATCTGATTTCGGTCTTTGACTTCGTCAGCTGAAATCGAGAACTTATTTAATAATTAGTAAAAACAATAACTTATACTATTTAATATTAGATTGTCAATATAATAGGGTTGTTATATTGACAATATTACTTTATTATATTGACAATTAATAAATTACCTGTGTACAAACTATAAATGTCTCGTCCCACGCATCGTGGAAACGCAATAAAGCGTTTCATCTTAAAAAATATTCCAAACCATCCTAAGGATGTGGTTTCTATCACATCACAAGAATTTGGAATCTCCAGACAGGCTGTAAATAGATATATGCAGCAACTGCTCAAAGAAATACTAATTTCAGCAGAGGGAAATACAAGAAATAAAAAATACAAACTTCTTACACTTTATGAAAATTCATTTAAATTTAAATTAGAGAATCTGCAAGAGCATGTAGTATGGCAAGAGTCTATCGAACCTCTTCTTAGTAATATGCCAGAGAATGTTAAAGATATTTGGCATTATGGCTGCACAGAAATGATAAATAATGCGATTGATCATTCAAATGGAGAGCAATTAACGATTTTCTTAGAATGGAATGCAGTTAGTACAAAAATTTGGATAGATGATGATGGAATAGGAATCTTTAAAAAGATAAAGGAAGTCTGTGGTCTTGATGATGAAAGACATGCCATTCTTGAACTGGCAAAGGGAAAATTAACTACAGATCCAGATCATCATACTGGTGAAGGTATTTTCTTTTCTTCTAGAATGTTTGATGAATACATAATTTTTTCTGGTGGTGTAAATTTTTCTCATGATTTCGGAAATGAAGAAGATTGGATATGGGAAAGGGAAAAACCGGTGGTAGGAACACAAGTTTTTATGCAGTTAGAGAATGATAGCGATCGTGTATCGAAAGATATTTTTGATAGATTTACATCAAAAGATGATGGTTATGGTTTTACTAAAACAGTAGTACCAGTTCGACTTATAAAACATGGCACTGAAAAACTAATATCTCGTTCACAAGCTAAAAGATTAATGGCTCGCGTAGATAGATTCAAAGTAGTAATTTTAGATTTCCGTGAAATTGAATCTATCGGACAAGCATTTGCAGACGAGATATTTAGAGTATTTCCCACCCAACATAGTGATGTAGAGGTACGAGCGGCATTCGCCAACAAAGATATTCAACGCATGATTAAGCGCGCTAGAAGCACTAAATCTCAAATGGAATTGGAATAAGCGGGGTCAGTATGCTCCAGACTCGTTGATATAGTTTTGGTGGTGGTGCTTGGAATTTAAAATGAAATGGTTGCTTATCACGCTGTGGCTAGCTTTGATTATTAAAGAAATTACATGGCTTGTCATTGGCCTGGAGTTTTGGCGCCAGTTGGGATTGGGAGTGATCGTTTCTTATGGGTTGCCGACTACAATAATAATATTAGGATTGCTTAACTTTTCATATGGTATTCTTGGACTAAGACGTGCAGAAAGTAGAAAAATGTCTATTGTATCGATATTATCCGCCCTGGTTTGTTCATCACTCGCCATTATAGGATTATGGGGAGTAGTATCTGGTTAGTAATCAAGGGCAGGCCTGGAATTTTAATAATAGAGGACAGGCCATGTTTATTATCTGGTAAAATGGCCCACTCAGTCTCGGATAGACTGGATAGAAGAATCAATAATATTTTTTAAATATAGGTATTAATTTTATGAGCAAACGTCCCATAATCCATATGATAGATCCCATGGCTTATGTCAGTCCTTTCGATATTAATATGGCTGTTGATGCGGGTTACGATGTCGTTATTCCCTACGCAAACGTAGAATTATGGCAAGTCAATGGACTGTTGCAGGATGCAATCTTTTCTCGTGAACCGAAAGGAGTAAAAAATACAGCGGTCTTTATCGGTGGTCGAGATATTGCTTTGGCACAGAAGATGTTGGAGGCAGCAAAGGAGGCGATGGTACCTCCTTTTGAGATATCTGTATTGGCTGATCCCAGTGGTGCATTTACCACGGCGGCTGCGCTGGTCGCTTGTGTAGAAAAAGAACTCAAGGACAAACACGGAATGGAACTGAAAGATAGCCGAGGGGTTATCTTTGGTGGAACTGGGCCGGTAGGTATTGCAACCGGCGTTATCGCTTCACTCGCAGGCGCTGACATTACCCTGGTCTCTCACCAGAGCATTGAAAAAGCACAGAACGTTGCGGATGAATACAATGCATCGTGTGGCTGCACTATGAGAGGAACAATAGCGGCCTCTGATGCAGATAAAGCTTATTTGCTTGCCAGTGAAGATGTTGCGTTTTGTACTGCCAAAGCTGGTGTAGAAATATTGAATGATGCTGTACTCAGCGATACAAAGACATTGAAGGTGGTTGGTGATGTGAATGCTGTTCCCCCTCTGGGAGTACGTGGTCTTGGGATAAAAGATTTTGGCGCACCTCTTACACATGCCACTTCTTCCAAAGATGCTGTTGGTATCGGTGCACTTGCTGTCGGTCATATAAAATATAAAACGCAGCAAGCATTACTAAAATTAATGCTTGAAACAGATAAACCACTTTATATTGATTTCAGAGAGGCATTTAACGTGGCGCGTAAATTGGTGTGATAACCAGGTTCAAAAAATAGATGTTTAATCTTATTTATCCCGGTACTGCTTGATGACTGAATGAGAAAGTCAGAGAAAGAATAGTTGGGATCAGGTGAAGTGCAAGGACCTCGGTTGCCTACACGGATGTAGGTAAGGGGCGTGAGCAGGAGCGGAAGCTTACCCCCTGAGGGGTGTGTAGATAAGGGGCGTGAGTAGGAAAAGTGAACAGCTAAATATGAGATATTTATTGTGACTCAGAGATATCCGGCTCCGGGTAGCCTTTTATCTTCAGAGAATGGCTTTCAATTAAATCCGTGACAGGAATACGGACATAGTCTTTGTTGTAAAAATCATCTTCAATGATGGCACTGTCCCAAACAATAATATCCAGGTCGATGGTGCGAGGCCCGGTTTTATTTCCGTGATCTAATCGGTCCATTCGTTTTTCTACTTCCTTCAGGTATGCATTGAATGTTGCGTAATCTAATTCTGTTTCCAACCAGAATGCGCCGTTGAGAAAATCGGCCTGATCTTTGTACCCCCAGGCCCTGGTCATGATGTACTCTGATCTGGCTCTGAATTTTGTTTCTTTCTGCAGAATCTCCCTGGATGCTTCGCAGTTTTTATGTGGGTCGATATTAGAACCGACTGAAATAATCGTTGATATCATGAGCTACAATAATATTTTAAATATTGACCTTCAAATTCGTGATGTTGGTTCAAACCGGATAAACGTCCAGTATAATTCATAGAAGTAGAACCTAATATGCCGCAAACAAAAGAAAAATCAAAAAGTACAGCATTGGTCACGGGTGGTGCCGTTCGTTTGCTAAAGATATTCGCCTTTAGTTTGGCCGAAGCTGGCCATGATGGGAACGCCCGAGGACATACTTGAAAAGCAAATCAAGGTCTTCCTGTAAAGCGGTAAGGCGATATAGAGGACAGTCCATGGCTTTTACTACAAGCCTCACTCGCAACTGAATGTTGAGGTATTGAATTCAGCCTTAGTAGTAGTGTCGATGGCCGAAGTAGTGAAATCGGTGATGAAATCCAAAGGGATAGCGGTAATATGGGTAATAATAGCCGTGGAAGTACGGGTTGCGATAATAGGCAGTGCGGTATGAGTAGTCAGGCCAGAGGTAATACTCTTTTACGCTGACCAATGGATAGCTGTAAGGATAATCGTCTATCCTTTTTACAAATTCAGCTTCGATTGTTCCAAAGATTGTTAGCTTACGGTCTTTACTATACTGCTCTGGATCCAGAAATCCGTCGACTCTTGCGATAAATCGGCCTTCGTAGTCGATCCTGGAACTGGGTTTCCCATAACTATTTAGCGGGCTTGCAAGAACTTCAATCCATGTTGAATTTTCCTTATTTTCAACCGAGATAATCTTTCCGCCCCAACGTACCTGCTGATTCAGGAATGCGTCAATATTTTGTTTTACCTGATGAAACTCCAGATCGGGGTTGGGTGGAAGCTTAATCACGACTGGCGACTGGCTAGCACAACCATTGAGTACCAGTAATGTTAAATAGATTATAAAGCGTGTAGTCATAATCATTCTGGATTTTGTATGGATGATGCTAAATACGACAGGATAGGCGAGTATTTGTTCATTTTTGAACGTGATAACTTGCTTAGAACCGGGGAAGCATTAGCCTGGGATGCTGGCTAATTAAAGGGACAGACTTATTTAACATAATTCAGATAAATAATTCATTTACACTGTCCACAGGACGCAACTTTTGCCAATCCAGGTCAGAATCGGCCAGAGAAGATAACGATTAAAAGTCAGATAATGAAAAAACGGAAAAACATTGGTGGGAATTCTGGAAGTGAAAAGAACTGATCAATCTTTTATTGTTTTTGAACTATCTGGTAATGGAAATATTTTTACTTTCTTTACTGCGTTATCCACGACCTGTGTGATCTCAAAGGTGTAATTTCCGATGCGGAGACTAGTGCCTTTTTCCGGGATATCTTCTAGATGTTCTATAATGATGCCGTTGATAGTTTTAGGCCCCTCTGTAGATATATTCCAGTCTAATTGTTTGTTGATATCACGAACGGTGATTCCCCCATCGACAAAATATGAACCATCTTCTTGTGCTTGAATGTCCTGGTTAAAGTTTTGTAAGTCGGTGGTAAATTCACCAATAATTTCCTCAAGAATATCGTCCAGTGTTACCATTCCCTGTAGAACGCCATATTCATCTACGACTAATCCCGTGCGCCGTTTGTTCTTTTGAAACTTAAGCATTTGTGTATGCAAGGGGGTGCCCTCAGGAAGGTAATAAGGTTCGTTGGTGAGTTTTTCCAGTTCTTCTATATTGAATTCTGTTTTGCGGCCTAATATTCTTAGAATACGTCTGACGTGTAGCATACCAACGATATTATCTATATTTTCTCTATAGACAACCAGGCGGGTATGTTGGCAGTGTGTCAATTGTTCGATGATGTCTGCAATTGAGTCGCTAAGGTTAATCCCGACCAGTTCATTTCGTGGCACCATAATGTCATCCACAGTGACTTTTTCCATATCAAGGATACTAAGTAGCATATCCTGGTGATTGGTTGATATAGCAGCACCAGCTTCATGCACGATTGTTCTGAGTTCATCTTGGCTTAAAGAAGACTCTTCAGACTTCCTGGTATTGATACCAAAAGGGATTAATAAGGTGTTACTCATTTTATTAACTATCCATACAATCGGATAACAGATTTTTAATAGTGGCGTAAGAATATAGGCCGATGAGAAGGCAATTTTTTCCGGTCGAATTGCTGCGTAGGTTTTAGGCGCCGTTTCTGCGAAGACCAGTATCACAGGTATCAATAATGCAGGGCCAACCACATAACCTACTGGGCCTACCAATCGAACGAAGATGACCGTTATGATGGATGTGGCAAATATATTAACGATATTGTTCCCTACAAGGATCAAACCCAATAACCGGTCAGGTCTTTCAAGAAGGGTGTTTGCCAGTGTTGCTCCGCGATGATTTTCTTTAACCAGATGACGCAGGCGATATCGGTTGAGAGCCATCATGCCAGTCTCGGAACTGGAAAAGAAGCCAGAGAGAACAATCAATACAATCAGTATTACGAACAGTACCGATAGTGGGATGGTGTCCAAAAAAAGGCTTACCTCGAACTAGAAAGTTGATCTATTGTGGCTTAGTACCTGAGTGTGTCAAGGAAAAGATAGGAAAGTAAACCTTTTAGACGCGCATCAAAATCAATTCGAGGACCAGTTTGGAACCAAAAAATGCCAGCACCAGTGTGCAAAATCCACCGATAGTCCAGCGGATGATCTTTTGTCCGCGCCAGCCCAAATGCCAGCGTCCCCATAAAAGCACAGCGAAAACCAGCCATGAGATCAGTGAGAGTATTGTCTTATGAATAAGATGCTGTGCAAATATATCGTGTACAAACATGAAACCTGTTGCCAGACTTAAACTCAGAATGAAAAAGCCGACGGCAATAATAAGAATTAGCAAATCTTCCATGGTTTGCATGGGCGGCAGGATACGCATAATCATCATTGGCTGCTTATGACTTAACTGATATTCCTGAAATGCCAGAAGCACCGCCTGAATAGCCGCAACCGTAAGCAGGCTGTAGGCAAGGATAGAGAGCAGGATATGTATTTTCAGACCCATGGCAGCCGTTTCGGCGACGATGCGATGACCAGGAAATAGCAGAATGAATAACAGTCCGAACGCGGCCAATGGAAAGAAAATGATGAGAAAATTTTCTACAGGTTTGCGGATCGCGATTAATAAAACCATCAAGGCGATGAGCCAGCTGATAAGTGCCCATGAGTTGGAGAAACCGAGGTCTATACCCCCGCTCACAAAAATGATACTGCTTAATAAAATGCCATTCAGGATGAGCGCAATGGCACCCATTGTGAGTGCCTGAATCTTTGCCTGTTGGCGGGGAGCGTCCTCGCTGGCGAAAATTAGCAGACCTAATCTGGTCGCTGCCATCAGGTAGAATATAGACGCAATAATGCCAAGTGCATTGTTCATAAAATGATTAATTCAATGTCAAATAGTCGTTCCATGATTGCATATTTGTTGGTGTCATTGAAGTATAAAAATTACCTTAGATACCCTAACTACCCGGCAATGCAGGCTTCAGCAAGACGAGAAGTAACCATATTCAAGACATGAAAAGAGAATTACTTCTCATCTTGCCCTGCGGGAGCTCAGGTAGAAAGCCAGTGCTGCGTGACAACTCTTATGAAGGACTAGTCATTCACTGCAAGTTGCGCCTTGCTCTGACTTCCTACCTGAACTCTGAAGCCTACATTGCCGGGTAGTTAGGGTATGAAGAGTGAGGATGAGCCCGATTCCTGCTAGAATCCGCCACCTGTGCAATATCACAGGCAATTCCAGATAATAACAATGAGTAGACAGCCAGATTATGTTTGACACACTTTCTGAACGCCTCGGCAAGACTTTAAAAAATCTTAGAGGTCAGGGTCGTTTGACTGAAGCAAATATAGCAGATGCCATGCGTGAAGTACGTATGGCATTACTAGAGGCCGATGTCGCCCTACCTGTAGTCCGTGAATTCATTGAACAAGTACGACAACGTGCACTAGGCCAGGAAGTGATGACAAGCCTGACCCCAGGGCAGGCTGTGGTAAAGATTGTTGAAGAAGAACTTATTTCACTCATGGGTGAAGAAAACACTTCCTTAAATTTCAACACTCAGCCTCCCGCTGTCATTATGATGGCCGGGTTACAAGGTGCGGGTAAAACAACGACCGTCGGGAAACTTGCAAAACTTCTTACGGAAAAAGAAAAGAAGAAAGTGCTTGTTGTCAGTTGTGACGTCTATCGTCCTGCGGCGATTGAACAACTGAAAGTATTGGCAAATGAAATAGGCGTCGAGTTTTATCCGGCGGAGAAGAGTCAAAAGCCGACCGAAATTGCTAAAGAAGTTCTGGATTATGCACGCAAACAAAATTTTGATGGTTTGTTGGTTGATACTGCCGGGCGCCTGCATATTGATGATGAGATGATGGAGGAAATTAAACAACTAAATACTGTTTTAACGCCTTCAGACATTTTATTTGTCGTCGATAGTATGATGGGACAGGATGCCGTTAATGCAGCTAAAGCATTCGATGAAGCCTTGCCGCTAACGGGTGTTGTATTAACAAAGACAGATGGTGATGCTCGTGGTGGGGCTGCGCTTTCTGTGCGCCATGTCACAGGCAAACCCATCAAGTTTATGGGGACAGGTGAGAAAACTTCTGAATTTGCAGCTTTTCACCCGGAGCGTATGGCCTCGCGTATTCTTGGCATGGGTGATGTCCTGAGTCTGATAGAGGAAGTCCAGGAAAAGACGGATCTAAAGAAAGCAGAGAAACTCGCGAAGAAAATTAAAAAAGGCAAAGGATTTAGCCTTGAGGATTTTCGTGACCAATTACAACAAATGCGAGGCATGGGTGGCATGGCCAGCATGATGGACAAATTACCGGGGATGGGGGCGATGCCTGCAAATGCTAATGTGGGTGACCAACAATTCATCAAACTCGAATCGATCATTAATTCAATGACCCCTCATGAACGGAAAATGCCTGCAGTTATTAATGGATCGCGTAAGCGAAGAATTGCCGCAGGATCAGGAACACAGATCCAGGATGTGAATCGTTTGTTAAAACAGTTTAAGCAAATGCAGAAGATGATGAAAAAACTCACAGGCAAAGGTGGCATGAAGAAAATGATGCGTGGCCTGGGGAGTATGGGTGGTGGCATGCCACCAGGAGGAATGCCTTTCTAGTATTATTTAGACTGTCTGAATTAAATCGCTTTTTTGTGATGAATGAGCATGATTATGCTCACAATTATTAAACCGGTAAAACAGACAATACTCCATTCAGCAATACTGAAACTCAGGAAAGTCCATTGTACTTCCGCACATTCCCCAGAACCGCTGAGTATCATTTTGAGCGCCTCGGTAAAAGGAAAAGCATCAAGCATATAATCCAGTCCGGGTCCGCATTCTGGAATCTTGTCTTCGGGAAGATGTTGCAGCCAGACCTGACGACCTGCTATCCCGGCACCGCAGAGTGAAGCGATAAGTATTAACCCGGTATAGATTCTTTCAAACAGTTTTTGTGGATTATGTATTGCCCCAATGAGTGCAAACAGACCAACCACGATATATGCAATGCGTTGAAAGACACATAAAGGGCAAGGTTCAAGACCGACAACATGTTCCAGATAGAGACCGAATCCCAGTAGAGATGCGCAGACGACAAAGATGATTGAAAAAAACATACGTCACAATGGTGAATTTTACGTATGCCCTGT